>NZ_AXVU01000022.1:0-120204 GCF_000482585.1 Streptomyces sp. CNQ329
CAGGCCGAGGAAGACGCCCACGTCGCCGATGGCGTACATCGTGCTCCCAACTGCTTCGGTGCGGTGCTGGCCAGGGAGTTGGCGCCGTACGCGCGCATCCACGTTATGCAGACCTGCCGCCCGCGAACGGCCGGGCATTGCGCTCGGCGAGGCGGTGGTCGGACCTCTCATCAGCGTCTCCAACGGCACCCCTCGGGCCCGGTGACACCACCCCCCAGGTCATCCGTTCGACAGGGGGGAACAGTCATGCCGGGCCCGGAGGCCAGCGGCCCTCTTGCAGGACCGCGAAAAACATAACGGGGGCGTCGCCGTACGAGGGTGCCCGAGCCCCGCGCGACCCCCGTACCCGGTGCCTGACGCCGACCGCCCGGGGCCGTACGGCGTCGTGCTCCGTCAGCCCGCGACCTCGGCCGCGAAGTGGTCCACCATCTCCATCGACTGATCGGCGTTGAGCCGGGGGTCGCACGGCGGCGCCGGGTGACCGTCGGCGGCCGTGGCGACGCTCTCGTGGCATTCGCACACGTCATACGGGGTGACTTCGAGGTGCAGCCCACCCGGGTGGTGCCCGGCCCGCCGCAGACTGCGGACGAACGTCGTGACCTCGGAGCGCAGATCGGGCAGCAGCCGGAACTTGGAGTTGCCGAGTTTCCGCGTGTTGCCGTGCATCGGATCGCACTGCCAGAGCACCGGTGAACTGGCCTCCGTCACCGCCTTGATGGCCGGGTCGATATGGTCCGCCGCGCCCTCGGCGCCCATGCGGAGAATGACACTGAGTCGCCCGTGCTCGCCTTCCGGATTGAGGGTGCGGACGACGTCGAATACGTCGTACGGAGTCGCGGAAGGGCCGAACTTCACGCCCACCGGATTCGCGATGGAACGCGCCCACTGGATATGCCAGTTCCATAGTCTGCGGGTGCGTTCCCCGATCCACACCAGGTGTCCGGTGGTGGCATAAAGCGTGTCGCGGCCCCGGGTCATCGGCTCCTCGTAATCACGGAGGAGAGCTTCGTGGGAAACGAATACCCGGTGTTTTCCCTGCGGTTCCTGGCGGAGGAGTTCCAGAGTTTCCGCCGAGGCGTGATAACTCTCCAGCAGACGCCACGGATCGGGCTTTCTGGCGTCGGCTTCCGGCGTGCGCCGGTTGACCGCGTCGCCGCGGTAGACGGCCAGCTCTTCGCCGCTGGGCAGCACTTCGGTGGGGCTGCTGCGCGGTTTGGCGTGCTGGCCGGCCATACGGGCGAGCAGGACGGCTTCCTTTCCGGTGCGTTCGGCGAGCCGGTCCGCCATGCGCTGGTAGAGCCGCAGCCGCTCCCCGACGTATTCCGGTTCGGCCATGTCGAACAGCTCTGCGCATTCGCCCACGTGCAGGAGGTGGGCGTCCCCGGCCTCCACACGGGCCAGGAGGCCGCGCAGCGCGAGCACGTCCGGCTGCTCGACGAGGGCGGGCTTGACGCCGAGTTCGGCGCGTGCCTGGCCGAGTTCCGGGTCGTATTCCCACGACGGTTGCTGGGCCGCGACAAGGCGGCTCCACGCGTCGAGGTGGGCCCGGTATGCGCTCTGTGCGCCGCCGGGCACCGACGTTTCGGCTAAAGAGGTGTCCTGATGGTCCATGAGACGGGGTTCCCCCACCGTGAGTCAGATGCCGGAGTGTTGGATTCCCCTCACTTTAACCGGGAGTCGGTGGTGTGCAAGTGAAGGCGAGATGGGGGGCGGATAACGGATCCAACCGCTGGCAGGAACCTGTTAACCAGGCCGCATTGTGATCAAGGGATGCCGTCCGCATACCCTGATCAGGAACTGTTTGCCGAGTCGATCGGACGGCTCGATAAGTGGGGGCAGCGGACAGTTGAGGAGCGTACTGAAGATCCCATGTGGGGAGCGGTTCGTATGACCGAAAGTGTCGTCGGACAAGCCGGTCGGTTACGGGAAGTGCGCAGCAGGAAAACGCGGTCCGAACTCGATGAACTCGAACCTGTAACGGGCAGTGCCGCAGCCCTGGCGGTGCATCTCGAAAATCACCCGACCGTCATTATGCCCATCGACTCGCTGATCCTCGGGAATACGCCGCGGCAGTCCGAGGAAAACGCCGAGCACATCCGGGTGCTCGCCGAGGCGGTGGACCGGCTGCCGCCGATCACGGTCCACCGGCCCACGATGCGGGTCATCGACGGGATGCACCGGGTCCGGGCCGCCCAGTCGAAGGGCTGGGAGGCGATCGAGGCCCGGCTGATCGACTGCGACGACGACACCGCGTACCTGATCGCGGTGCACGCCAACGTCACCCACGGCCTTCCGCTCACGCTGGCGGACCGGAAGGCCGCGGCCCGGCACATCGTCGGTATCCACCCGGAGTGGTCCGACCGGGCCATCGCCGCGGCGGCCGGGATCTCGCACAAGACCGTCGGCACCATCCGGGCCCGTACGACTGGGGAGATTCCCCACCTGGACACCCGGCTCGGCAAGGACGGCCGGATGCACTCGGTGAACACCGCGGCCAAGCGCCGCCAGGCTGCGGCGCTGATGCGGGCCGACCCGGCGGCGGGGCTGCGCACAATCGCACGGGCGACGGGGTTGTCCCCGTCCACGGTCCGTGACGTGGTGCAGCGGACGGGCCGGGGCGAGGACCCGGTGCCGGCCAGGTACAGAGACCCGGGCGCGGAGGCCGCGGCCGAGCGCTGCGAGGGGGACGACCCCGTCCGGGCGGACGGGGACCCGGGGACGCGGGTGCCGGTGCGGTCCGCCGGCGTGGACCGGGGCGCCGTGCTGGAGAAGCTGAGCAACGACCCGTCGGTCCGGTTCAGCGACTCCGGCCGCCAGGCCATCCGCTGGCTCCAGCGGCACGCGGTCGCCCCGGAGGCGATGCGCGACGTCGGCTCCAGCCTGCCCAAACACTGGGCGCCGGTGGTCGCCGACCTCGCCCGGAGCTGCGCCGCCGCCTGGGCGGTGCTGGCCGAGGAGCTGGAGCACCGCGTGCGAACCGACGCCGGCTGAGCCTGGTTGGACAGCGCCGCCGCGGCATAGAGTTCGCAAATCAAGCGTAATCACGCACTTCCTTTCTTTTCGGTTGTCAACCGAGCATGTCCGCAAACTCGTTGAGAGCTGGGTCGCATGCAGGGGAACGACGTTTTTCTCGCTGGCATAGGAACGGCCGCCACCGAAAGCGTGGCGACCGCAGAGGCGGTACGTCAGGGCTGGTACGACGCGGACGAGCGGGAGCGCGGCGGCCTGGAGTCCGTCACCGTCGCCGGCTCCGCCCCGGCGCCCGATCTCGCCGTGGAGGCCCCCAGAGTGGCGCTGGGCCGGTCAGGGCACTCCGCGGCCGACATCGGCGCCGCCTTCCACGCCCACATCCACTCGCCGGGTCCGGGGCGCTGGTCCGCGCAGCACTACATCAACCGCCACGCCGTCGAGCCGCGCCGGATGATCTCCGTCGAGGTCCGCAACGGGTGCGTCGGCTTCTTCTCCGGTCTGCGCCTGGCCATGAGCCACCTCCTGGCCGAGCCGGAGCAGCCGGCCGCGTTGCTCACCTGCGCCGACAACTTCGGCGCGCCGTCGGTGCACCGCTGGCGCGCGTGCGAGCAGTTCGTGCTGGCCGACGGCGGCGGCGCCGTGGTGCTCTCGCGCCGGCGCGGGTTCGCCCGGGTGGTGGCCATCGAGTTCGCCTCCGGCACCGGGCCGGCGCCGCGGCGGCGCGGCGCGCTCGGCTTCCGGGAGCGGATGGAGTACTTCGCCAAGAAGTCGTGGAACGGCGACGGCTCCCGGCCCGCAGAACCCGGCGCGGTGCTCGAAGACGCCGCGGAGCGGGCGCTGCAGAGCGCCGGGGCCGTCATGGACGACATCGCCCGGGTCGTCCACGACGGGTTCACCCGGCAGGGACTGCACGAGGTGGTCCTCGGCCCGCTGGGCATCGAGGAGGAGCGCAGCACCTGGGAGTTCACCCGGCGCGTCGGGCACGCGGGGCCGGTCGACCAGATACGCGGCCTGGCGCACGTATGGGAGGGCGGCGAAGTCGGAAAGGGGGACCGCGTGCTGCTGCTGAGCTGCGTTCCCGGAAGGGAAGCGGCATGCGCCGTGGTCGAGATTCTTGAGTCGGCTGACAGGTGAAGAGGGGTTGTCTCTAGTGCGAAAGCGGGGGAGCGTCACCTACCCGAGTACATTCATCGGCGATGCGATATACGCAACTGAACTCCCGGCGGATCTGCTGGGATCGCTCTTCGCCTCGTTACCGCGGGCGGATCAGCGCCGCAAGGGCATCGAATACGTCACGGGCCTGCTGCACACCCCGGGACGGAAATCGGCGCGGAACATGGCCAGCCGGATCGGCGGCCGGGCGGCGGACCAGAGCCTGCACCACTTCATCAACCAGTCCACCTGGGCGTGGCGGCCGGTGCGCCAGGCGCTCGCCCACTACCTCCTCCCGCGCTTTCCCGTCGACGCCTGGGTGGTGCGCAGGGCCCTGGTGCAGAAGGTCGGCGAGCACTCCGTCGGCGTCGCCCGCCGGTTCGTCCCGGCGGTGGGCCGGGTGCTCAACGCCCAGCAGGCCGTGGGCGTGTGGGCCGCGTCCGGGGAGCGCAGCACCCCCCTCGACTGGGAGCTGCACCTGCCGCAGGGCTGGCTCGACGACCCCGTGAGGCGACGGCGCGCGGCGATACCCGACGACGCCGTCCCGGAGAGCTACGCGGACCAGATCACCCGGCTCTGCCTCGGCCTGGTACACGACTGGGACCTGCCGATACGCCCCGTGGTGCTGGACGCCCGCGGGCTGAACGTGGGGACGATCGTCGGCGGGCTCGGCCGGGCCGGCATCCCCGTCATGGCCCGCGTGGACGAGTCGGTGCCGCTGATGGTCGCGGACCGCGCGCTCACCGGGCACCGGGTGTCCTCGCGGATCCCGGCGGGCGAGCTGATGCGCGCCTCCCGGGGCGCGCGGCGGCCGGTGCGGTGGTGGGACCACATGGCGGGCGGCGTACGCATGGGCCAACTGGCGGGCGTCACCGTCGGACTGGTCGACCGCGCCACCGGGTCGGCCCTGCCGCGCGGCGGGGGCAGCCTCACGCTGATGGGACTGACGGAGCGCGGCAAGCGCGAGACGCCGCAGCTCTGGCTCACCGACCTGCCGGCGGCGCAGCCCGCCCCGCTGCTCCGGCTGTGCACGCTGCTGAAGCGGGTCGATCACGACTACGCCGGCACCGCGAAAAGCGTCGGCATAGAAGACTATGTAGGCCGTTCATTCTGCGGCTGGCACCGGCACATGACACTTGCGTCGGTCGCCCACGCCGTTTCTCTGCTGCTGTCCGGAAACCGTGACATGGCACTGGCCGTGCCGTCCTGAACACGGCCGCCACCACCTGACGAAGTACGCCGGGGTGCGTTGCCGTGCAACCACCCGGCGCCACAGGATCACGCATGCCGCGTTCTCGCGGAAGGAGGACCGACACATGGAGGAAAAAGTCGCATTGGTCACTGGAGCGGCCGGGGGAATAGGTGCCGCGGTGGCCGCGGCACTGGGTGAACGCGGCGTACGCGTCGCCGCGGTGGACCTCGACGCCCGCCGCCTCTCCCAGACGGTGGAGAAGCTCGCCGCGGACGGCATGGCCGCGGAGGCGTTCCCCGCCGACGTCACCGACCCGGCGGACGTCGAGGACGTCGTCGGGTCGGTGGAGGACCGCCTGGGCCCCCTGGACTTTCTCGTGAACACCGCCGGCGTGCTGCGCCTCGGCGCGGTCTGCGAACTCACCGACCAGGACTGGTACACCACCTTCTCGGTGAACACCACCGGCGTCTTTCTGATGTCGCGCGCCGCCGTCGTCCGCATGGTGCCCCGCCGTCGCGGTGCGATCGTCACCGTGGCCTCGAACGCCGCGGGCACGGCCCGTACCGAGATGGCCGCCTACTCCGCTTCCAAGGCCGCCGCGACGATGTTCACGCGGTGCCTGGGGCTGGAGGTCGCCCGGTACGGCATCCGCTGCAACGTGGTGGCGCCCGGCTCGACCGACACCCCGATGCTCAGCTCCATGGGCGGCGGGGAGGTCGACCGCCACGGCCTGGTCGCCGGCCACCCGGAGGACTACAAGGTCGGCATCCCGCTCGGCAAGCTCGCCCAGCCGTCCGACGTCGCCGACGCCGTCGCGTTCCTGCTCTCCGACGGCGCGGGGCACATCACCATGCACAGCCTCACCGTCGACGGCGGCGCCACCCTCGGCGTGTAGCCGGGGCGTACCGGGGCGCAGCACACGGGGCCGGGGGCTCCACGCGGCCACCCGCACCGGGCGGGAGCCGACAGCACGTCACCAGCAACCGACGGCTCCCAGCGGGGGCCGGTCGACAACCACGGGAGCACCATGGCCGGCATTCCCACCACGGAGCCGTACGCGATGCCGAGCGCATACGACCTGCCCGAGAACATCGCCTCGTGGACCGTGCAGCCCGATCGCGCGGTGCTGCTCATCCACGACATGCAGCGCTTCTTCCTCAGGGCGCTGCCGGACTCGCCGCGGGACGAACTGCTCGCCAACGCCGCCCGGTTACGCGGGCACTTCACCACCCGGGGCGCCCCGGTGGCGTACACCGCCCAGCCCGGCGGCATGACCGCGCAACAACGCGGTCTGCTCAAGGAGTTCTGGGGCCCCGGCATGGACAGCTCCCCGGAGCACCGGGAGATCGTGCCGTGGCTGGCGCCCGCGGGCGGCGACTGGGTGTTCACCAAATGGCGCTACAGCGCCTTCTTCGCCTCCGACCTGCTCGCGCGGATGCGGGCGCAGGGGCGCGACCAACTCGTCGTCTGCGGCGTTTACGCACACATCGGGGTGCTGATGACCGCGGTGGAGGCGTTCAGCAACGACATCGAGACGTTCCTGGTCGCGGACGCCGTCGCCGACTTCACCGCCGACCGTCACCGGCAGGCGCTGGAGTACGCGGCCCGGTGCTGCGCCGTCGTGACCACCGTCAAGGAGGTCGTCTCATGACCCCGGACCCGCTCGGTCCCGTACTGGCGGCGCAGCCACCGCCGTTCGCCCTGCTCTACCGGCCCGAGTCGGGCGGCCCGGAGCGACTCGACGTGCTCGTCGGGCGGATGTCCGCCGCCGGCACCCTCGCCGGCGTCCCGCTGCCGCCCGCCGCCCCCTACCCGGGCGGCGCGCGGCACGACGCGCTGGTACTCGTGCCGTACCGGCAGATCGCCGAGCGCGGGTACGCCTGCGTGGACGACGGCGAGCCGCTGCTGACGATGACCGTGACCCGGCAGGACACCATGCCCCTGGCCGACGCGCTGCGCCGGCTGCCCGACGTGCCGACCGAGCTGACAGGCGGGCACTTCACGCCGGACGACGAGTCGTACGCGGCCACCGTGCGGGACGTCGTCGCGGACGAGATCGGCATGGGAGAGGGCGCGAACTTCGTCGTCAAGCGCTCCTACCAGGCCCGGATCCGGGACTACTCGACGCGGTGCGCACTGTCCTTCTTCCGCAGCCTGGTGGGCAAGGAGACCGGCGCGTACTGGGTCTACCTGGTGCACACCGGCACCCGCACGTTCGTCGGCGCCTCGCCCGAGCGGCACGTCAGCCTCGGCGACGGTGTGGCCGTGATGAACCCGATCAGCGGCACGTACCGCTACCCGCCCTCCGGGCCGGCGCTGGGCGAGTTGCTGGAGTTCCTCGCGGACCGCAAGGAGACCGACGAGCTGTACATGGTCCTCGACGAGGAACTGAAGATGATGTCGCGCATCTGCGACGGTGGTTCGCGGGCCGTCGGCCCGTACCTGAAGGAGATGGCGCGGCTCGCGCACACCGAGTACCTCATCGAGGGACGCAGCAGCCGCGACCCCCGCGACATCCTGCACGAGACGCTGTTCGCCCCCACCGTCACCGGCAGCCCGCTGGAGAGCGCCTGCAGGGTGATCGAGAAGTACGAGCCCGCAGGGCGCGGCTACTACAGCGGCGTCGTCGCCCTCATCGGCCGCGACGGGAGGGGTGCCCGCACCATGGACTCCTCCATCCTCATCCGCACGGCGGACATCGACGCCGAGGGGCGCATCGACATCGGCGTCGGCGCCACCCTGGTCCGGCACTCCGACCCCCTCTCGGAGGTGGCGGAGACCAAGGCCAAGGCGGGCGGCCTGCTGGCCGCGCTGGAGGGCGGGCGGCAGCCGTCGCTCGCCGACCACCCCAGCGTGCGCGAGGCCCTGGCCGGGCGCAACGCGACCATCTCCGGTTTCTGGCTGGCCGGCGGCGCCGCGGACGGCGCCGCGCCGCCGGCGCCGGCGCTCGCGGGGCTGAAGGTGGGCGTCGTCGACGCCGAGGACACCTTCACCTCGATGCTCGACGAGCAACTCCGCTCCCTCGGGCTGTCGGTGCGGGTGACGCGCTACGACGAGGACCACTCGTTCGCCGACCACGACCTCGTCGTCATGGGCCCCGGCCCCGGCGACCCGCGGGACGGCGGGCACCCGAAGATCGCCTTCCTGCGCGCGGCCGTCGACGCCCTGCTCGACGGGGGCCGCCCGTTTCTCGCCGTCTGCCTGAGCCACCAGGTCCTCAGCTCCCTGCTGGGCCTGGACCTGGTGCGCCGCGAGGTCCCCAACCAGGGGACGCAGCGGGAGATCGACCTCTTCGGCGAGCGGGAGACCGTCGGGTTCTACAACACGTTCGCCGCCCGGTGCCACGAGGACAAGGCCGAACTGCCCCGCGCCGGGCTGGTGGAGGTGAGCCGGGACCGGCACACCGGGGAGGTGCACGCGCTGCGTGCGCGCCGCTTCGCATCCGTCCAGTTCCACGCCGAGTCCGTCCTCACCCGCAACGGCCCGCGGATCCTCTCGCGGCTGCTGACCGACCTGCTCGGCGCATGAGGTGATGCCGTGTTCTTCCGCACGCTGGTCAAGCGCGTCCTGGTCGACGGGCTGCTAGGGCAGACGTGGGCCGCCCTCGTGGCCCTGGGCTCGTTCCACCTCATGGGCGCGATGAGGTGCGGCGCCGCTGAGCTCGTCCCCCCTCACGGGCGCGCTGAGGGACGGCGCCGCCGAGCGGAGCGGGGTCCGGCCGTACGCGCACGCGCCCGGAATTCCCGTGCGCTGAAGGTGCCGCGCCTTTCCGAGCCGCCGCCGGGACACCCCGAGCGGCTTCTTCCCGACGCCGCGCTGACTGAGCAGGAGGAATTGCTCCTGCGTCAAATGCGGCGGCGCCGGCCGTGATCCGGGATCCGCAGGTGCAGGCTTTTCGCGCTGACTTGACGGACCCCGCGGGCGACCGTTGACCGTGTTCCCTTTCCCTCGCGAAGCTGCTCGTTATGACTGATATCCCGATGGGGGAAGGCCCCCTCTTCGAAGTCCGCGCCGAGACCCGCGTCGCCGCCTCGGCGGCGGAGCTGTACGCGACCGTCAGTGACCTCCCGCGCAGCGGTGCGTGGAGCCCCGAGTGCCGGGGCGGCGAGTGGATCACCGGCGAGCCCGCGACCGTGGGCGCCGTCTTCCGTGGCCGGAACTACCGCAGCAAAGACGTCGTGGCCTGGGCGCCCGTCGTCCGCGGCGAGTGGGCCACCGAGTCCGAGGTCGTCGCCGCCGTGCCGGGGCGCCGGTTCGGCTGGTCGATGCGCAACCGCGCCGGACAGCGCCAGGAGAGCATCTGGTCGTACGAGATCAAGCCCGCCGGCGACGGCGCCGTCCTGGTGCACAGCTTCTGGATGGGAAAGGCCACCGAGGGCATCCGCGGCATTATCGCGAACATGTCGGAGACGGAAAAGAAGGAGTTCTTCGCCGACTGGGCGGTGAAGCTCAAGAGCGACATGGAGGCCACGGTCCAGCGCATCAAGGACGTCGTGGAGAAGAACTGAAGAACGGCTTCGGCGGCGCTTCCGCGCCGCCGGGTTCCCGAGGTATTCGCAGCCTTTTGCGCGAGAGGGCGGATGGAAATGCTGCTGCAACGCATAGGGAACAACGGTCTCCGGCTCGGGACGCTCTTCGAGCGCGCGGCGTCACGCTGTCCGGCGAACGTGCTGATCCTCGACCACGACCTGGACATCGCCCCCGGCCTCGGCCGGCGGGCCACCGTCGCGGAGGTGGCCGACCTGGTGGCGGACTACGCCTCCCGGCTGCGGGCCGCCGGTATCCGTCCGGGGGAGCGGGTGGTGGTCTACAAGTCCGACGGCTTCGACATCATGCTGCTCGCCTGTGCGGCCAACCGCATCGGCGCGGTGCCGGTGCTGCTCTCGCCGAAGCTCGACGGCGCGACCACCACCGAACTGGTCCGCCGCACCGACCGGCCCCACCTGCTCACCGATCAGGCCAAGCTCGACGACGAACTGCCCGAGGAGGTCTTCGGGCTGGCCGAGAGCGTGCTCCTGACCACCGGTCACCACCCGGACGCGGGGAAGCTCGCCGACCTGGCCGGCAGCCCCCGGGTGCCGGCGATCGCCATGCCGGCCGACCACCCGATGCTCATCACGCACACCTCCGGCACCACCGGCGTCCCCAAGCTCGCCGTGCACACGGCACGCACCATGCAGGCCCGGTACCGGCCGCAGCGGATGTCGATCCTGCCCTTCATCCGCCGGCGCGAGACGATCGCGATCCACGTCTCGTTCGTCCACTCGCGACTGGTCACCGCCCTGGCCATCTCCCTGCTGAACAGCTTCCCCGTGGTGGTGCTCCGCGACGGCGAACCGGAGCCGACGGCGGACCTGTTCACGCGGTTGCGCCCGGGCATCCTGGAGGCGCATCCCAACTCGTACATGAGCTGGGAGCCGCTGGCCGACGACCCGCGCGGGCCGCTTGCCAACGTGAAGCTCTTCAGCAGCACCTTCGACGCGATCCACCCGCGCACCGTGCACCGGCTGCTGCACGCCTCGAAGCGGCGGGCACCGCTGTTCGGGCAGATCTACGGGCAGAGCGAGATCGGCCCGGCGATGGTACGGGCGTTCACCAAGCGGCGCGCGCTGGACGCCGACGGCCGCTGCGTCGGCACCCCCGTACCCGGCATGACCGACGCCCGCGTCGTCAGCCGGGACGGCCGGCCGCCGTCGCGGGAGAACCCCGGGTTCATCGAGGTGCGCAGCGACGGGCGGATCAAGACCTACCTCGGCGAGCCGGAGCGCTACGCGCAGCAGCTCGACGACGGCTGGTGGCGGATGGGCGACGTGGGCTACCGGACGAAGTGGGGCTGTGTCCACCTGCTCGACCGCGAGGTCGACCTGATCCCCGGTTTCGGCAGCACCCTGGCCGCCGAGGACGCCCTGTTCGCGAAGCTCGACGCGCTCGCCGAGGTCGTCATCGTGCCCGGCGCCGACGGCACCGCCGTACCCGTCGTGTGCACCAAGGACGGCCGGCCGCTGGACCCGGAGACCTGGCGGAGCGCGGCGGCCGAGCTGCCGGCGATGGCCGACCCGGTGTACTACCGGCTGGCAGACCTGCCGCAGACCGCGACGAAGAAGATCAAACGACTGGAGCTGGCGCGGCAGCTGACCGCCGCCGGCTCGCCCGAGTAGGGGGCGTCCCATGGCGAGGATAGTTGTCGTCGGCGGCGGCATCGGCGGCCTGGCCACGGCCCTCAGCGTCGCAGGCCGCGGGCACCGCGTCGTCGTACTGGAGCGCAGCGACGAGTTCGCCGAACTGGGCGCCGGCATCCAGCTCGCACCGAACGGGATCCACGCGCTCGACCGCCTGGGACTCGGCGAACGGGTGCGCGCGGGCGCGGTGCACATCGACGAACTGCGGTTCATGGACGGCGTCAGCGGTGCGCACGTGAACAGCCTGCCGCTGAAGGGCGCGTACCGGCGCCGGTTCGGCAACCCGTACGTCGTCGTCCACCGCGGCGAGCTGTACCGGCTGCTGCTGGCCGCCTGCCGCGACTCGGACGCCGTCGAGCTGCGCGCCCGCGCCGATGTCACCGGCTACCGCCAGGACGAGTCCCGCGCCACCGTGCTGCTCGACACCGGCGAGCGGGTCACCGGCGAGGTGGTGATCGGGGCCGACGGCATCCACTCGGCGATCCGCCGGCAGCTCGTCGGCGACGGCGCGCCGCGCGTCTCGGGCATCACCGTGTACCGCACCATCATCCCGATGGAGCGGGTCCCGGAGGAGCTGCGCTGGAACGCCGTCACCTGGTGGGCGGGCCCCGGCTGCCACTTCGTGCACTACGCCATCGCCGGCGGGCGCTATCTCAACCTCGCGCCCAGCGTGGAGAACGGGGCCACGGAGGCGTTCGCCGGCATCCCCGCGCGCAAGGCCGACGTCCTGGCGGCCTTCGCCCCGCTCAGCGGCGTCGCGCAGCGGCTGCTGGAGCTGGGGGAGGAGTGGAAGTCCTGGGTGCTGATCGACCGGGACCCGGTGGACACCTGGACCGACGGCCGGGTGGCGCTGCTCGGCGACGCCGCCCACCCGATGCTCCACTACGCCGCCCAGGGCGCCTGCCAGGCGCTGGAGGACGCGGTGCGCCTCGGCGACCTGCTCGACGGCGGCGACGACGCCGTCGCCGAGCGGCTCCGGAAGTACAACGCGGAACGCCGCGAGCGTACGGCCGCGATCACCCGCCTCGCCCGGGACAGCACCCGGCTGTGGCACCCGGCCGGAGCCGCCGCCGCCGAGCGCAACGCGGCGCTGTCGCGGCTGTCGCCGACGGAGCTGCACGACTACGTGGCGTGGATGCACGGGCCGCGGGAGTTCGGCCGGGCCGCCGTGCCCGCCCTGCCCCGGACCTGACAGACGCGCGCCGGCCCGGCGGACGAACCCCTGACGGAGCACCAGAATCGGGACTCATGCTTGCTGCTTACCTGAACGAGTGCGGCCCCCCGGACGTCATACGCTTCGGTGAGGTGCCCGAACCGCGGCCGGGAGCCGCGGACGTACTGGTCGACGTCGACGTCACCACCGTCAACGTCGTCGACGCCCTCGTGCGCTCGGGGGCCTTCCCCGTACCGATGGACGTCCCCTTCGTCATCGGGCGCGACCTGGTCGGCAGGGTGGCCGGGGGCACCCCCGCCGGCACCGGGTTCGTGCCCGGTGAGTGGGTGTGGTGCAACAGCCTCGGCCACGGCGGGCGCCAGGGCGCCGCGGCCGAGCGGGCCGTCGTGCCCGCCCACCGGCTCTACCGGCTGCCCGACGGGGTGGACCCCGTGCACGCCGTCGCGCTGCTGCACCCGGCGGCCACGGCGTACCTCGGGCTGTTCATCCACGGCCGGCTGCGCGTCGGCGAGACGGTGGTGGTCGTCGGCGGCGGCGGGAACGTGGGCAGCGCGATGGTCGTGATGGCCGCGCACGCCGGCGCCCGGGTCGTCACCACGGCGAGCGCCCGGGACGCGGAGCGCTGCCGCGCCCTGGGCGCCGACGAGGTGATCGACTACCGCGATCCGGAGGCACAGAAGGCGCTACGGGCCGCCTGCCCGGCCGGCGCCGACCTCTACGCCGACACCTCCGGCCTCAACGACCTGGACACCGCCGTCGACCTGCTGGCGCGGCGCGGCCGGGCGGTCCTGCTCGCCGGCTACGAGACCCGGCCGACGCTGCCGGCCGGGGCGCTGTACGGGGTGGACCGCTCCCTCGTCGGCTTCGCCATCTCCAACGCCACGTCGGGGGAGCTGGCCGAGGCCGCCGCCACCATCAACCGGCTGATGGCGCGCGGAGCGCTGCACCCGCCCGGCACCGAGATCGTGCCCCTGAACGAGGCCGCCGAGTCGCACCGCCGGGTCGAGTCCGGTGACGTACGCGGCAAGCTCGTCCTGCGCGTACCCGGGCGCCGGCCGTCGCAGCGGACGGCGGGGCCGGAGCCCCGGCGTACCTGAGGGCGGTCGCTTCACCGATGTGCGGCGCGCGCCGGCGGATCTCCGCCGGCGCCCGCGACGCGTCCGGCCCGCGGCAACCGGAGGGTCCTGAACGTCGCGGCGGCTTCCGGACGTACGGCGAAAGCCGCGGCCGGGACGGGGAGCGATCCCCGTCCCGGCCGCGGCTCACCCCCGTGTCCGGCGGGGGCGGAGACCTACATCCGCAGGGCGGCGTCCAGGCGGAGGGACGCGCCGTTGATCATCGTGTTGCCGATGACGTGCTCGGCGAGCGCCGCGAACTCGTCGATCTCGCCGAACCGCTTGGGGTGCGGAAGCTGGGTCCGCAGCGCCGCCAGGGTCCGCTCCGACACGTCGTCGAGCACCGCCGTGTCGAAGAGGCCGGGAGCGATGGTGACCACGCGGATGGCGTGCTCGGCCAGCTCCCGGGCCAGCGGCAGCGTCATCCCCGCGACCGCCGCCTTGGAGGCGGCGTACGCGGAGAGCCCGATCTGCCCGTCCCAGGCGGTGATCGAGGAGGTGGTGATGATGACGCCGCGGTCCTCCTCGACCAGCGGGTGGGCGGTCATCCGCGGAACCGCGTGCCGGATGGTGTTGAACGTGCCGACCAGGTTGGTCTGGATGACCGACTGGAACTCCTCCAGGCCCATCGGCCGGCTGCCCATGATGCGCTTGGTGTAGATGCCGCCGGCGCAGCAGACGAGGGTGCGCAGCTCGCCCATCTCCGCCGCCGTGTCCATGAGCCGGACGATGGCGTCGTCGTCGTTGACGTCGCCCGCGACGAACGCCGCCCGTGGGCCCAGCTCGTCGGCGGCGGCCTTGCCGGACGCCTCGGAGCGCCCCATCACCACCACCCGCGCACCGGCCTTCACCAGCCGCCGTGCGGTCGCCAGCCCCATGCCCGTGGTGCCGCCGGTTATCACCGCCACCGTGTCTTTGACCTGCACAGCACTCTCCTCCGTCCGGAGTTGTGGGATTCCTCGGTCAGGAGTCTTTCGGCTCGTACCAGCGCACGACCGCCGCACCGGCGCTCATCCCGGCGCCCACGGACAGCACGGCGAGCAGGTCGCCGTCGCGGAACGGGCGCTCCTCGTGCGCCAGTGAGAGGGCCAGCGGGGCAGAGGAGGTGGCCGTGTTGCCCGTGAACCGGCCGTAGGTCGGCATCACGTCGGAGTCCACCCCCAGGGACTCGCTCAGCCAGGTCACCAGCTTGGGGTTGGCCTGGTGGACGAGGACCCGGTTGAGCTGCTCCAGCCGCACGCCGGCCTTGGCCAGCGCGGAGTTGAGGAGCTTCGGGCCCATCTCCATGACGACGTTCTTCACGCCGCGGCCGTTCATCCGGAAGTACTCGCCGTGCTCCGGCGTGTACGCGTACTCGGCCTTCGAGCCGTCGGCCCACAGGTCGAGGGCGAGGATGCCGTAGCCGTCGGGGACCTCGCCGAGCTGCACGGCCGCCGCGCCGTCACCGAAGAGCGGCGCCGTCTTGCGGTCCGCCGGGTCGATGCACCGGGAGAAGGTGTCGGCGCCGATCACGACCGGGCGCGCCACGATGCCCGCGCCGAACATCCCGGTGGCGGAGGCCAGCGCGGACAGGAACCCGGAGCAGCTGGAGTTGACGTCGAAGGCGGGCACGCCGGTCAGGCCCAGATTGTCCTGTACGTACGACGCGGTCGCCGGGGCCGGGCTGTCGGGGCTGCCGGTGCCCAGGACGATCAGGTCCGGCGGCAGGCCGGCCGGAGCGCTCGCAATCGCCCGGCGGGCGGCCTCCGTTGCGAGATCGGACGTCTTCATCTCCGGCGGCGCGTAGTGCCGGCTCTGGATGCCGGTCCGCGAGGTGATCCAGTCGATGTCGACGCCCGCGGTCGCGGCCACCGTCTCGTTGGTCACGGGCTCGCCGGGCAGATAGTGGCCGATGCCTAGTATTCCCACTGATTTCGTGGACCGGTTGATTGCCATGAAGGCTCCTTCATTTCTTTTCTGGGCAGGGCGGACTGGCACACGCGCAGCCGGGGATCAAAAAACAGCGGACCGGTTGCCCGGATACGGGCGAACGTGCGGTCGGCCTACCTGTCCTGAATCATCTTGCGTACGACGCTGAAGCGTTCGAACTGCCCGAGGGTGTCGCGTGCCGCCGGGGCCAGCATGAATTCGTCGACGCCGGCGTCGAGCAGTTCCGTCAACTGCTCGGCCGTTTCCTCTTCGTCGCCGACGACGGCGTACTTCATCAACCGCGGGCCGTTCTCCACGCCGAACTGGCCGCGGAAGAACTGCTCGGCCTCCCTTCGGCCCGCCACCCGGTCGTGCGTGACATGGGTGAAGACGACGAGCTTGGTGAGCGGCACCCGCGCCCCCTTTTCGGTGGCGTACCGGGCGATCGTCTCCTTCGCCCGGACCACGCCGCCCGGGCTGAGCCACATGGCGAGCCAGTCCGCGTCCCAGCGCACCGCCCGGCGGATCGCGGCCTCGGACCTGCCGCCGACGAACATCGGCGGCGGTGCCGCCGGCACCGGGGCGATCGGCGGCGAGGTGATCCCGGCCGCGTTGTGCGCGGCGTCGACGGACTCGCCGCGGAGCAGCGCGTGGACGACCTCAAGTGCGTCGTCAACCCGCTTGCCGCGGCCCTCCATCGGGATGCCGGCGGCCTTGAACTCCTTGGGGTTCTCCCCGCCGACGCCGACGCCGAGCACCAGCCGGTCGCCCGAGAGCACGGCGAGGGAGGCGATCTGCTTGGCGGCCCACACGGGCTGGCGCAGCCCCAGCAGCATGACGCCGTAGGCCACGCGCAGGCGCTCGGTGGTGGCGATCGCGGCCGCCAGCGAGATGCTCGATTCGAGCAGCGGGGTGTGGAAGGTCAGATGGTCGCCGACGAAGCCGAGCGAGAACTCCAGCTCCTCGGCCAGCCGGGCGCCGCGCAACAGCTGCGGCGCACCGGTACGGAACGGATCGAAACTGGGAAGCATGACTCCTAAATTGAAATCGGAGTGTGTTCCCGCTGCCGTGACCACGTCGAGCTCCTCTCACGGACCTGTGTGTCCTGGACGTGCGAAACCCACACTGAAAAGGACACCGCGAGAGAGGGAAAGAGTCCAACAGGGCCGGACGGGTCTGTCAGGTCATGCACATGGGCGTCAGCCGCCGGATGCGACCTGTGCTTCGATCCCGTCGAGCGCGTAGTTGAGCCCCAGATGGAAATTCGCTTCCCACCCGTACGCGAGCAGCTTGTGCTCGACGATGGTGGGGTACTGTTCCTTGCGGAGGTCCAGTTGCTCTTGGAACGCGGCGATTTCCTCGTCGCTCCACTGAATGCTGGACTGGCTCGTGGTGGCGCCCTGGACATGGTGCAGCAGGAGCCAGAAGGCGGCCGACACGTGCTGGCCCTTCAGCCCGCCGCGCACCAGCATCGCCTGCACGGCCTCCATCCACGCCAGGAAGTTCGGCCCGATCGCCGGCCGCATCGGCAGCGCCGAGGACCACGGGTGCCTCAGCAGCATGTGCCGGCACCCGGCGAGGGCGGCGACCACGTCCTCCCGCCAGCTGGCGCCGGGCTCCGCGGGGAGGGGGGCCTCCTCGAAGATGGCGTCGATGGCGAGGTCGAAGACGTCGTCCTTGGTGTCGATGTGCCAGTAGAGCGTCGTCGCGCCGACGCCGAGGCGTTCGGCCAGCCGCCGCATGGTGAGCCGGTCCATGCCCTCGTCGTCGAGGAGGGCGATGGCCCCCTCGGTGATCCGCTCACGCGACAGCGGGGGATCTTGACGAGCGGCCGACGGACGGCGCATCCAGATGCTTCGAGCCGCGCCGGTGTCCGCGTCCGGACTCCCCGGAGGCTTGCCAACGATGATCTCCACCGCCCTTCCTGACTCGACGTGCGACGGGCGACTCATCGTACAGTGATCGGCACCGTAGCCGTCGGGTGAGAACAGGTCGTGACCAGCGGCACCCCGCGCCGTCCGGGGACTGCGCGGGATGCCTGCGGATCACGTCGACGTGGTGTGCGCTCCGGCCTCAGTGCTCCAGCTTGACCTTCGGAAGGATCCGCTCCAGCGGCGCCGGCAGCCACCAGGCCCAGCGGCCCAGCAACTGCATGACGGCGGGGACGATCAGGCAGCGGATGATGACTGCGTCGACGAAGATCGCGACCGCCATGCCGAAGCCGATCTGCTGGAGGAGCACCTGGTCGCTGAACATGAACGAGCCGAACACCACGATCATGATGGCGCCCGCCGCGGTGATGACGGAGCCGGTGTGCGCCAGTCCCTCACGTACGGCCAGGGCGGTGTCCTTCGTCCGGACCCACTCCTCGTGGATGCGCGAGACCAGGAAGATCTCGTAGTCCATGGAGAGGCCGAAGACCACGGCGAAGATGAAGATCGGGATGTACGGCCCGATCGGTGTCGACTCCCCGAACACCCCGCCCTGGAACACCAGAACGGTGGCCCCGAGCGCGGCTCCGATGCTGATGAGGTTGAGCAGCGCCGCCTTGAGCGGGATCAGCACCGACCGGAAGACCACCAGCAACAGCAGCAGCGACAGCCCGACGACGACCGCGATGAACAGGGGCATCCGGCCGCCGACCTTGGTCGAGTAGTCCTCGGCGGACGCCGTGGAGCCGCCGACCAGGTACGTGGCGTCGGTGTCCGCCGCCACCCCGGGCAGCACGTCGGAGCGCAGGTGCTTCAGCAGGTCGGTGGTCTCCGAGTCCTGCGGGGCGGACTCCGGGTAGACCATCACGATGGCGGCCTTGCCGTCCTCCGTGGGCAGCGGCGGTGCGGCGGTGGCGACGCCCTCGGTGTCGGCGACGGCCGACACGGCGGTCGTGGCGGCCTGTTCGGGACCGCCCTCGCCGCCCTCGACCACGAGGAGCAGCGGGCCGTTGAAGCCGTCACCGAAGCCGTCGGCGAGGAGGTCGTACGCCTTGCGGGTGGTGGTGTCGGCCGCGTCGGTGCCCGCGTCGGCGAAGGCGAGCCGCATCTGGAAGACCGGCACGCAGAGCGCAGCCACGACCACCACGGCGGTCAGCAGCGCCGCGACGGGGCGCCGCTGGGCGCCGGCGGCCAGCTTGCGCCAGGCCGTGCCCTCGGTGCTCTTGCCCCTGGCCACGCGCTTGGCGGCCCGGGCGGTGAACTGGCGGGCGAAGCGATTGCCGAAGATGCCGAGCAGGGCCGGCAGCAGTGTCAGCGAGGCGATCATCGTCAGCAGTACGGTCATCGCGAGGGCCAGTGCCACGCCGCGCAGCGAGCCGAGGCCGAGGGTGACCAGGCCGAGCAGCGCCACGATGACCGTGCAGCCGGCGAAGAAGACCGACCGGCCCGCCGTGTCCAGCGAGTCCCTGGCGGCCTTGTCCGGCTCGACGCCCTCGGCCAGCTCGTGGCGGTACCGGGCGAAGATCAGCAGGGCGTAGTCGATGCCGACGCCGAGGCCGACCAGGACGATGACGTACTGGATCCACTCGGCGATGGTGAACGCCTGCGAGGCGAGCATGATGCCGCCGACCGCGGATCCGACGGCGAAGACCGCGGTGATCAGCGGCAGCCCCGCGGACAGGAGCGTGCCGAACATGAAGACGAGGATGACCAGGGCGGCGAGCAGGCCCAGCAGCTCGGCGGTGTACTCCTGCGACTCGGCCAGCTTCCGCGCCGCCTGGCCGCCGACCTCGACCTGGAGTCCGTCTCCCCCGGCCACCTGCGAGGCGTCGTAGATCGCCTCGGCGTCCTCCTTGGTGAACTCCTCGGCGGGGACGGTCAGCGCCACCGTCGCGTAGCCGACGGTGCCGTCCTCGGAGATGCCGGTCCCGTCCGCGTACGGGCTGTGGACGAAGGCGACCGTCTCCTCCTTCGCGACGCCGTCGAGCATGCTCTCGATGCGCTGCTCGACCTCGCCGCCGGCGAGCCCTTCCTCGTGGTGCAGGACGATCTGGATCGTGTCGCCCACCTCGCCCCCGCTGTGCCTGGCCAGGGTCTCCGCGGCCTGCTGGGACTCGGTGCCGGGCAGTGAGAAGTCCTCGCGGTAGTCGTCACCGAGCGCCGACGCGCCTGCCAGGATCCCCACGACCAGGAGCACCCAGACGCCCACCACCAGCCACTTTCTGCGAAGTGACGCGCCGGCGATACGTCCGATGACCCCTTCCTTGCGTTCGATGCGGGTGAGCTCTTCGGTGGCTGTCATGGTCTCCTCGGATTCCTTCGCTCGCATCTGGTCCGGCACGGAAAAAAAGCCGTGCCCCTGCCTGGAGCGGCAGAGGCACGGCTTGATGGACGCGTCACCGGTCGACCGCCCTGGTGCACGTCGCTGAACGATGCTCCAGTACTAGAACGTTGTACGAGGTACCGGAACAGTGTACCAGGGGGGCGGTCGGCACACAGGATGGGGCGTGTCGTTCGGGGAAACGGACAGGTCAGACGTCCATGGACATGTCGGAGAAGTTGTCGAGCACGTCCTGGACGGAGGCGTACTCGATCTTCGACTCGGTCTGCTGGAGCCCGAGCTGGAGAGCGGTGGTCACCTCCAGCACGCGCTGGGTCTGGAACTCCATCAGCGCGAGGTTGTCCTCGTGGACATGCTCTATCTTGTGCCGCGAGATGCTGCACGTCCCGTAGGGCGAGCCGTTCTCGGGCGAAAGCTGGAGCTTGACGCTCGCGCCGGTCGGGACGATGACGCAGCCCCAGTGGGCCAGCATGTTGTAGAGCTGGATCAGCGTGGTCTGCGCGCCGGAGTGCGAGGCGGAGCCCGACGCGAACACGCTCGCGGTCGTGGTCATCAGGTGCCCCGGCACCGCGATCGGCGCGGTGTGGTCGAAGAAGTGGACGATCTCCGGAGCCGGGCCGCCGAAGTGGACGGGGGAGCCGATCATGATGGAGTCCGCCCAGATCAGGTCCTCGTCCTGGACGAAGCCGTTCTCCTTCGTCTCCTCCGCCAGCTGCGCGTAGGCGTCCTTCGCCACCACCATCGTCTGGGGCAGCTCGGGGAACCGGCGCAGCCGAACCTCGGCGCCGGCCTTCTCGGCGTAGGCCGCGGCGGTGGTCGCGAGCTTGTGGACGTTCAGGCTCCGGGAGTGGTAGAGGATCGCAATCTTGACCATGAGACATTCCTCCTAGGCCGCCGCACATTCGAGTGCACCACTGCGCAGCGCTCGTCGATGCTATTGCTGGGAGAATCGACACGTTTCCGGTCGGGCCATAAGCATCGTCGGCGCCCGGCGGAGGCGTCCAGGTGAGCGCCGAATAGTTCGTCAGGTACGCGTTCCGGGACGGTGTCGGTATGGTAGCCGGGACCTGCGCAAACGGGTTCCTTCGCAGATGCACGGGGGCGTCGGCGGGCGACCTGACAGACTCACCGGAACGCCGTTGAGCAGCCCGTCCCGAGCGACTTCTACTGGACGTATGTCGAATTCTCACGGAAATGGAAAGTACGAACTGCCGCGCACACCGCGGGAACTCATCGAGGTGTGCGAGAAGGCATGGAACGACGGTAACTTCGAAGAACTCGACCACCTGTGGGAGCCGGGCGCCGTGCTCGTCGAACTCCCCGGGAAGACGCAGTCGATCCAGGAACTGCGGTCGTCGGGCGAGAAGTTGCACGTACGGTCCCTGTCCGCCGAGATGAACGTGCAGCAGGTCTACGAGGTCGGTGACCTCGCGCTCGTCATCACGGACTACGTGCACGAGGGCAAGGGGCCCGACGGCCGGCACATGCGGCTGGCGGGCACCGCGACCGACATCGTGCGGCGCGGCGGTGACGGCGTCTGGCGCTGCGTCATCAGCAACCCCGCCGGCATCGGGCGCGGCTGACCGCCGGCCGCCGACGGCCCAGAATCCAGGACGTCCCTTCGGTCGCAATCGAGGTTCCGCACATGCAGCCAGACGGGCAGGAAAAGAGCGGCAGGCCGTGGGAGCGCGCGGTCGACGTGCACCACCACATTCTCCCGGACTTCTACACCGAAGAACTGGAGAAGATGGGCGTACGGACGATGGTTTCCGGCATCAAGAGGCCGTCGTGGAACGCCGGGAGAAGCCTTGCCATGATGGACCGCCAGGGAATCCGGGCGGCCGTGGTGTGCGTATGGCCGGGCGTACCCCCGATGCTGGAGGAGAAGGCCGCCGCCGGTTTCGCGCGATGGGTCAACGAATACCTCGCGGAACTCGTGGCGGCCCATCCGGGGTGGTTCGGGGCCTTCGCCACGCTGCCGTTTCCGCACATGGACGCCGTACTGGAGGAGTTCCGGTACGCGGTGGGCCCGCTGGGCCTCGACGGGGTCGGCCTCATCAGCAACTACGCCGGCGTCTACGTCGGGGACCCCTCGATGGACCCGCTCTTCGCGGAGCTGGACCGCCGGCGCACCCCGGTGTTCGTCCACCCGACGGCCCCGCCGTACGGCGACCAGGCAACGGCGGGCCTCCCGCTGCCGCTCTTCGAGTTCCCCTTCGAATCGGTGCGGGTGGCCGCCCAGCTCCTCTACAACGGAGTGCTCGACCGCTTCCCGGACCTGCGGCTGATCCTGCCGCACGGCGGCGGGGGCGTCCCGTACTACGCCGGCCGGCTCGCCGCCGGAGCGGACATCACCCCGACGCTCGCCGACCGGCTGCCGGCGGACCCCGTCGGCTCGCTCCGGCGGCTCTACTTCGACACCGCCATGGTCGGCGACCGGCTGGCGCTGGCGGCCCTGCGGGCCTTCGCCGCGCCGGACCGCGTCCTGGTGGGGTCCGACTTCCCGGCGATGCCCGAGCCGTACATCCGCGGTGCCGGGCACCACGTCGTCGCGAACGCGGAGTTCACCACGGAAGAGAAGAAACGCGTGGACCACGAGAACGCCTTGGAACTCTTTCCTCGGTTCAACAAGGACGGAGAGTGAGCAGCTTGCTAAGCGAGGAGAAGGTTGCCGCCTACCTGGAGCGCATCGGGGCGCGCCGGCCGGAGAAGCTCGACGCGGCCGCGCTCCGCATGCTGCATGAGCGGCACGTGCTGTCGGTGCCGTTCGAGACGCTCGACTACCACTTCGGCCGGGAGATCTACCACAAGGACGAGCGGGCCGTCGACAAGATCGTCTACGAGCACCGCGGCGGTGGCTGCGGCGAGGTGAACACCAGCTTCTACTTCCTGCTCCAGGCCCTCGGCTTCCGCGCCAGACTGCACCACGGGCGGGTCTGGTTCGGCGGCCACCTGCACGGCCCGTACAACCACATCGTGGGCTCGGTGGAGATCGACGGCGAGCACTGGATCGTCGATGTCGGCTTCGGCAAGATCAGCCGGTACCCGCTGCTGCGCAACGACGGCACGCCGCAGAAGAACCGGCACGGCGAGTTCTCCGTCCGCAAGGTCGACGACCGCACCACGGACGTCTACCGCAACGGCAGGCCGCAGTACCGGTTCTACGAGGACGAGGTCGATCTGGAGCGGGACTTCGACCAGGTGGTCTGGTACTTCCGGTTCTCTCCCGACTCGCCGACGCTTCAGAACCTGGTCTGCTCCCGCCCCACGGAGGACGGCTGGGTGACGCTGAAGGACGACGTCCTGACGCTGGTCACCGGCGAGGAGCGGACCGTCGAGAAGCTCGCCGACGACGCCGAGGTGCTGGCGGCGTACGAGAAGTGGTTCGGGTTCAAGCTGGAGCAGCGCCCCGTGCCGAGCCCCTATGCGTCCACCGACCCCGCCCGGGTGATGTCCGTGGAGCAGGACTGACCCGGGCCCCGGTACGACGGGCCACAGCGGCCGGTCCGGTTGCGCAACCGCCTGCGCAACCGGGCCGCTTCGTGCTGTCCGTTGGCCGGCGGGCGCCGTACTACTGGCGAGTACTCCCGCGGGAGTAGCGACCGGCCCGGGTCGCCCCGGGCAGTAGGGCGGGTCTCGACCGCGGGAGCGAAGACATCCCCCGGGACGCGCGGGACTCTCGATACGTGCAGCACAGGACCAGCAGGCGTCCCGAACGGGTGGGGAGGTGACCGGGTAGCGGCGGCGCGTCCTCCACCCCGCGGCGGGCCCGCTTCCCCCGGCCGGGCCCGCCGAGCGGGTGGCCGGCGGCCGTGGACGACGGCCGTACGCTCCACCAGCCTGCGGACTCCGGTTCCCCCGGCCGGAGTCCGTGGTCCCCGGTCCGCCGGGCGGCGCGCCTCTCGAAGGCCGCCCGGCGGGGTTGCCACCGTCACCCCGGGCGCACCGGTGGGAATGACACGATCGGGCCGTCCGGGTGAGGATGAACCGCATGCCGTCACCGTTGTCGGGACAGGAAAGGCTCGTCCTGCCCCTGCGCAGGGATCTGCTGCTGGCGGCGGTCGTGGCGGCCACGGCGGTGGCGATCGCGCTGCTGGCGGAGGTCGAGGTGGGCGCCCACCGCCCGGATGAGCCGGGCTGGGTGCTGCTGGTGGCCGCCTGCGGTGCGCTCGTGTGGCGGCGGCAGGCACCGATGCTGACGTTCGCGGCGGTGATCGGCTGCCAACTCCCGTACCACGCGCTCCAGAACGTCCACAGCGCGCCCGTCCCGGCCACCGTCTTCGCCGTCTACTCGCTCGCCTTCGCCGGGCCCCGGCTGCGCACCGCGCTGGTCGTCGGCGGGATGCTCGCCGGGCTGATGGCGGTGCTGACGACGGTCGACATGAGCCGGGCCATGGACATCCTGCGGATCTCCGGCTGGGTCATCGCCGTCGCCCTGCTCGGCGAGGCGGTACGGGTGCACCGCAACTACCTCTCCGCGATCGTCGAACGCGCCGAACGGGCCGAGCGCACCAGGGAGGAGACCGCCGCCCGGCGGGTGGTCGAGGAGCGCCTGCGCATCGCCCGCGACCTGCACGACCTGCTGGCGCACAGCATCACGCTGATCGGCGTGCAGACCTCCGTCGCCGCCCACCTCGTCGTCTCCGACCCGGACCGGCTGGACCGCAAGGCGATCGCCGAATCGCTGGACGGGATCGCCGGCACCTGCCGCAGCGCCCGCGCGGAGCTGCGCACGACGCTCCAGGTGCTGCGCGCCGGCGAGGGCCAGGACGGCACGGGGCCGCTGCCCGGGCTCGCCGGTCTGGACGGGCTGGCCGAGGCGGCGGAGGCCGGCGGCGCGAAGGTGGCGCTGGCCGTCACGGCGGACCTGGAGGTGCCGCAGGCGGTGGGGGCGGCGGCGTACCGCATCGTGCAGCAGTCGCTGACCAACGCCGTGCAGCACGCCGGGCCCGGTGTGCGGGTGCTGGTCGAGGTGCACTACGACGAGGACGCGGAGGCGCTCTCGGTCTCCGTCACCGACGACGGCCCGGTCAGCCGCGGGGAGGCGCCGCGCCCGGCGGGCCCGCGCCGCGAGGGCTACGGCATCGCCGGCATGCGCGAACGCGCCCGGAGCGTGGGCGGGTTGCTTGACGCGGGCCACCGGCCGGGCGCGTACGGCTTCGCGGTGGCGGCCATGCTGCCCTGCGGTCAGGAAGCGGACCCCTGAGCGGCCCGCACCGCGCGGCCGGGACGCTTCCGGCGAGGATCTGACCCAACGACCGTCCGTCCTCCATCCGGCCGAGATTACCGGAGCGGACAGTTGAGGTGATCGAACGGACACCATGGGTGACCATGGTGAGCGCTCACCATGGGTGGTCACGGCGCGGGGGCGGCCTTTTTCTCCTGCTACCCGTACGCTGTGCTAGAGCCCGTACGTTGTGCCATAGCTCGCACATCGTGCTATGACTCGTACGTTGTATGTGTGGGGGGCAGTCGGGCTGAGGAGGAGGAGTGGATGGGGAAGCAGAGACAGGTCGTGGCTTCGGTCGGCTGGAACCACGCCCCCGGCACCGCGGTGGCCGGCAAACAGCAGGCCGCGCTGAGCGCGGCCCAGGAGTTACTGCTCGACGGCGGCTGGTCGGCGGTGACCCACCTCGCGGTGGCCAGCCGCAGCGGCGTCGGGCGCACGACGTTGTACCGCTACTGGCCGAACTCCGCCACCCTGATCCGGCAGGTGCTCAGCCAGATCTTCGGGGTGGAGCACGCCGTGCCGGCGGGGCGGCTCCGGGAGGACCTGATCGCGGAGCTGCAGACGGTCCGGGTCATGCTTCAGGATCCGACGCGCGATCGCGCGCTGCGGCTGCTCATCGACCGGTCGGCCATCGACCCGGCGTGCGCCAAGGTGCTCGACTCGTGCCGGCAGAAGGGGTCGGAGGTGGTGAGCGAGATCCTGAGCCGGGCGGAGGCCGAGGGGCGGCTGGTCGAGACGTTCGACCTCGACGAGGGGATCGAGCGGCTGCTGGGGCCGGTCATCTTCCGCCGGCTGTTCGGCGGGGAGGACTTCCCGGCCGAGGAGGTGCCCGCGCTCGTGGACGCGTATCTGCGGGTGAACCTCCGCGGATCCGCCGCCGCCTGACGGGGGCCTGCACTTTCACCGATCCTTCAGCGGGTCTGGATGTGCGAGGCGCACTCTGGTCACGCGATTTGTGGAACGAGATGCACCGGAGAGAGGCGACGTTGTTGGTGCTCTCGGGGGACCACCTGATCGACGCTTACAAGGGGGCATTCTGGTGAGCATTCTCGTGGAACTTAGCCGCTGCACAGTGCCGAGCGAATGGTCCGCCGACATCGCTCCCGACTACGCCCCGGCCCTCAACGACACCCTGATCGGCCGGGATCGGGAGATCGACGAGGTCCGGGCGAGGCTGGCGGCCCCCTGCTGCCGGCTGCTGACGGTCACCGGCCTGGCGGGCGTGGGCAAGAGCGCGCTCGTACGCGCCGTGCTGGCCGAACGTACGGGCAAGGATCCCGCCGCCGCTCTGAGCGTGGACCTGGCCGCCGCCGCGGACGCGGGCGGGGTCTGGGCGCGGGTCGCGGCGGGCCTGTGCCTGCCGCAGGACGGCGACGCCCGGGAGGCGGCCTGGACGGCGCTGGCCGAACGCGCCGCCGACCGCGAACTCCTGCTCGTACTCGACAACGGGGACCTGGCCGCACGCGCGGTCGCCGGGGACATCGCCGCGCTGCTCCAGCGCACGCCACGGCTGCGCGTGGTGTTCACCAGCCGGGTCACCCTCGACATCCACGCCGAGCGGATCTTCCCGCTCGGCCCCCTGTCCACCGGCGAGTCCGGCCCGTCCGCCGGCTCGGACGCGGCGCGGCTGTTCGTCGCCCGCCTCCAGCCCCACTACCGCTGGGCCGCCACGTCCGCCGCGGACCGCGACGGCATCGCGGAGATCTGCGCCCTGCTGGAGGGGGTGCCGCTGGCGGTGGAGGAGACGGCCCGCTCGGTCGGCGCGCTCAGCCCGCGCACGATGCTCAAGCGCATACGCGACGGCGAACAGCTCTACAGCAGGCGGCTGGTGGACGTGCCGTCCCGGCACGGTTCGATGAACGCCGCGCTCTCCTGGGGCGACGCCGCGCTCACCACCGGCGAGCTGCAACTGCTGCGCCGCCTGTCCGTCTGCGAGTCCACCTTCGACCTGACCCTGGCCCAGCACGTCGCGGGCCTCACCTGGGTGCAGACCGTGCAGGGTCTCGACGCGCTGGTACGCAAGAGCCTGCTGCACAGCGTCAAGCGCGAGGGCGCGGAGCCGGAGTTCCGGATGTTCCGCGCCACCCGGCACTACTACCGCAAACGGTTCGCCGGCGACCCCGCGGACCTGGCCGCCACCCGGGCGCGGCACGCCGCTCACACGAGGGAGTTCGCACTCCAGGCCCGGCAGGGGCTGCGGGTGCCCAAGGAACGCGAGTACTGGCTCGAACTCGTCGCTGAGCGCACGCCCGACCTGTACGCGGTGGCCCGGCGCTACCAGGAGGACGGCAACCACACGGCCGTCCTGAGGATGCTGCTGGCGCTGGAGGAGGCGTGGACGGTACACGATCTCCTCGGCATGGCCGGCACCCTGCTCGACGACTCGATCCCGGAACTCACGGGCACCGAGGCGGCCGAGGCCGCGGAGGCCGCCGCCCGCTGGTCGCTGACGGAAGGCGACCTGGGGCGCGCCGAGGAGTACATCGAACACCTCGGCCGCAGCCGCGACTTCGCCTCCCGCACCGCGGCCCTCCGCGCCGAGCTGATGCTCGGCCTCGGCGACGCCGCCGGAGCCGTACTGCAGGCCGAGTTCGCCCTCGGCGGGAAACCCCCGGGTGACCCGGTGGCCGCCGCCCGCCTGCTGCGCACCCTCGCCACCGCCCGCGCGGCACTCGGCCGGCGGCAGCCGGAGGAGCCGCTCGCGAAGGCGGCGCAGGGGCTGATGAACGCCGGCGAGCCGCGGCACGCGGCGCTGACCCTGGCCACCCTGGCCCGGGAGCAGCGCGGCGACGCCCGGGCCCGGGCCAGCGTCGGGGAAGCCGTGGAACTGCTGCTCGCGCACGCCGGTCCGGTACGGGACGTACGCGCCGTGCTGGTCACCGCCGCCGAGGCGGTGCCGGCCGACGGCGAGGCGTACCGGCGGCTGCGCGCGCTGGCCGACGAGATCCCGTGCCGGGGCGGCGACGCACCGCTGGGCGCGCTCGAGCGGGCCGCCGTGGCGGACCGCAGGGCCGTACTCGTCACCGCGCTGGCCACCCTGGCCGAGGAGGCGGGCGACGAGGAGGCCGGGCCGGACGACGGTCTGGAGCGGCTGACACACCGGCAGCGGCAGGTCGCGGAACTGGTGGCGGAGGGAATGACGAACCGGCAGATCGCCCGCGCGCTGGAGCTGTCCGAGTGGACGGTCGTCAACCACCTGCGCCAGGTGATGCAACGGCTCAACTGCCCCTCCCGGGTCCACGTGGCACGGATCGTGCAGGGGCGGGCCACCGCCCGGCTCTCCGGCTGAACACCCGTACCCCCTCGCCCCCCCCTCGCCGACCCCACCCGCCCTCCCCCCCCATCGACCCCCCTCGCCGACCGGCTGCCGACCCCCCACCCGCAAGCAGCGGGCCCGTCCGGATACCCCGTGATGCCCTTAAGTCCGGACGGGCCCGCTTTCCCTTGCCCGGACTCCCGCCGCGTACGCGGTCCGGCCGTCCGGACCACACGAAGGAAACCGCCGGCCCCCCGCGCGTCAGCGCGGTGACCGGCGGTTTCCGTCCGAGCACCGCCGTGCGGTGGCGGTGCCGTACGGTCGGCTCAGCTCGTGCGGTGGGCCGCGGCGACGGCCATGGCCCGCAGTTCCCCGGCCCACTCCGGGCGCAGCGCCCGCTCCGCCACGGCGATCGCCGTCCGGAGCCGCTTGTCGATGACCGTCTCGACGCGCTCCTTCATGCCCGTCGCGAGCAGCAGCTTGTGCAACTGCTCGGGGTCGGTGCCGCGCAGGTCCGTGCGGACGAGCGCGGCGACCTCGGGTTCCTCGTGCAGGGCGATGGACATCAGCAGCGTCATCTTGTGGCTGCTGAAGTCCAGCCGGGCCGACTTGCCGGTCTCGGCCTCCTCCCCGAACGCGTCCAGCAGGTCGTCCCGGAGCTGGAACGCCTCGCCGAGCGCGAGGCCGTACTCCTCCAGCGCAGGCCGCAGCGCCTCGTCGCCCGCCAGGGCCGCGCCCATCACGAGCGGCTGGGCCACGGTGTAGCGGCCGGACTTGAACAGCGCGATCCACCGGGCGAGATCGGGGTCCGGCACGCTGCGCGCGGCGCTGCGCGCGTCCAGGAACTGCCCCATCATCACCTCGGTGGTCAGGTCGGACCAGACCCGCCGGGCGTTCAGGGGGCAGTGCTCCAGCAGCCGTTCGGCCTGCACCAGCGCGAGGTTGCCCGCCAGCAGCGCGACGCTTTCGCCGTAGTGCCCGCTCTCGCCCTGCCAGCCGCGCTCGCCGTGCAGGTGCGCGTGCCGCCGGTGGGCGGTGGGCCGGCCGCGGCGCAGGTCGGCCTGGTCGATCACGTCGTCGTGCAGCAGCGCGGAGGTGTGCAGCAGCTCGACGGCCGCCGCCGCGTCGACCGGGAGGCCGGACTCCGGATCGCCGCCCGCGGCGAGGTAGCCGGCCAGCAGGAACGACGGGCGCAGCCGCTTCCCGCCGCCGCCGACCATCTCGGCGACGCAGTCGACGAGTTCGACGGAGGCGGGGTTCTTGGCGGCCCAGTGGGCCCGGTCCGCGGCGAGGAAGGCGGCGAGCCGCTTCTCCACCCGGGCGAGCATCGTCTCGCGAAGCCGCCGGGGCGCGGCGATCCGGGTCGTCGTCATGCCAGGCTCCCGGGCATCGCGAAGGTGATGTCCTCCTTGGTGGTGGTGAGGGTGTCCACGTCCCCATACCCGAGGTGGCGCAGCCGTTCCAGCAGCCCTTCCACCAGCACCTCGGGGGCGCTGGCGCCGGACGAGACGCCGACGGTACGGGCCTCGCCCAGCCACTCCGGGTCCAGTTCGGCGGCGTTGTCGACCAGGTGGGCGGGGGTGCCGTAGGAGCGGGCGACGTCCACCATGCGCTGCGAGTTGCTGGAGTTGGCGGAGCCGACCACCAGCACCACGTCGGTGCAGGCGGTCAGCGCCTTGACCGCGTTCTGCCGGTTGGAGGACGCGTAGCAGATGTCGTCGGAGCGGGGCCCGCGCAACTGCGGGAAGCGCTCCTCCAGGATGCCGACGATGCCGGCGGTCTCGTCGATCGACAGCGTGGTCTGCGTCAGGTACGACAGCGCAGCGCCCTCGGGGAGTTGAATCGACCGGGCCTCCTCCTCGGACTCCACCACGACGATGTGCTCGGGTGCCTCACCGACGGTGCCCTCGACCTCCTCGTGGTCGCTGTGGCCGATCAGCAGGATGGTGTCCCCGGCGGTCGCGAACCGCTTGGCCTCCTGATGCACCTTGGACACCAGCGGGCAGGTCGCGTCGATGACCTGAAGCTCGCGGCTCGCCGCGTTGCGGCGCACCTCGGGGGCGACGCCGTGCGCGGAGAAGACGCACACCGCCCCTTCGGGCACCTCCTCCTCGGAGTCGACGAACACGGCGCCGCGGTTCTGGAGGCCGTCGACGACGTACTGGTTGTGAATGATCTGTTTGCGTACGTACACCGGGGGGCCGTGCAGCTCCAGGGCACGTTCGACCATGCCGACCGCCCGCTCCACGCCGGCGCAGAAGCCGCGGGGCTCAGCCAGCACGACGCGCTTCTTCGGCTCGGTGTCCTTGCTGGTCATCAGGTTCTCCTGGGAATCGTCTGGTCGGGGCGAGGACGGCGCGGGCGATGGCCTGGGTGTCGGTGAGCGTCACCGACGCCACCGCCGGGCGGATCGCGGCGGCGGTCACGCCGTGCGCGGACTCGGCGGGCACGCCGACGGCGAACCGCCGCGGGTGCGGCGTCCCGTCGCCGCCGACGATGTGGAACGGCCGCCGGGTGACGGCGAGTCCGCCCGCGACGTAGCCGGTCCGGCCGGGTCCCAGTTCGTACGGGCGGCACTGCCCGGTGGCCAGCAGGTGCCGCAGCAGCGGGTCCGCGGTGCGGCGCAGGTCGACGCCGGGCAGCCGGCCCTCGATGAGGACGCGGGCGGTCTCGCGCGAGCCGGTGACCCGCGGCGACTCGCAGGCGAACATGCCCGCCTCCCGGTCGGCCGCCACCTGCATCGCCGGGCCGACGATCCGTACCACGCCGGCGTGTACGAGGGCGATCAGCTCCTCGGTGCGCCTGGCCGGCGGGCCGAGGGAGAGGTAGGAGTTGAGCGGTGTGAACCAGCCGTCGAGGTCACGGCGGCGCGACTCGCCGCCCAGGCCCGCGTGGTCGACCGCCAGGCGGACCTCGTCGCGCAGGTCGTGCAGCACGTCGAGGGCGGCCCTGACCGGCCCGCCCACGGTGTCCGCGCGGGTGTCGGCGCAGGCGTTGGCGCGGGTGTCGACGGCCCCGCGGGCGTCGCGGAACTCCGGCGTGCGCTCCGGCCGGTCGCCGCCGGGCAGCAGCGCGGTGTAGTACGCGGCCTCCATCTCCCGGGCGATGAGCGGCCACAGTGACTCGCGGAAGTCGAGCCGTTCGCCGTCGTCCTGCGCGCGGAGCCTGGCGATCAGCTCCTCGGTGAAGACCTGCGGCGTGTGCCGGCCGGCGGCGCCGTTGCCGTTCTCGCCGCCCGTGCCGTACGGCACCCCGCGGCGGGCGCCGCACAGGATGCGGGGCTCGCGGCCGGAGGGCCGGTAGCCGAGCCGGCCGTTCTCGCCGCGGAGGAACCGGCCGCCGCGGCCGGTGGTCAGCAGGGCCAGGTAGTCGAAGAAGTTCAGCCCGAGGCCGCGCAGGATCACCGGCTCACCCGGGGCCACCGTGCTCAGGTCGACGTCCGCCGGATTGGCCGGGTCGAGGTAGACGAGCCCGTACTCGGCGGCGAAGGCGGCGTGCTCGCGCTCCTGCGCGGTCGGCCGCACCGGCACCCGGCCCTGCGCGAGCACCACGGCGTCCAGGCCGGTCAGCCGCCGGCCGTTGTCGAGGACGACCTCCTGGGTACCGTCGGGCCCGTCGTCCAGCGACAGGGCGCGCGCCGCGTGCACCCGCAGGGCGACGGTCTCCGCGGCGTGCACGGCGACCCGGCGGAACACCCAGCGGTAGTAGCGGGAGGCGAGCGCCCTGGTCGGGTACGAGTCCGGGGTGAGGCTCCGCGCCTCGGCGGCGTCGGCGCCGGCGGTGCCGGACGCGGCCAGCGAGCGGGCCCACTCGTACAGGCCGGGTCCGGGGCGCTGCGGCGCACCGTCGAGCTCCGCGCTCTCGCCGGCGAACGCCGTCACCTGCCCGGCGACCGTGTTCAGCGGCAGCGAGCGGTCCTGCCGGGTGCGCCAGACGCGGCCCGCGCCGGCCGGATGGGGGTCTATGAGGTGGACGGTCACGGCACGCCCCGCGGCGAGCTTCCCGGCGTTCGCGGCGAGCCGTTCGACCACCGAAAGGCCGCGTGGCCCGGCGCCGACGACGGCCACCACGAGTGACTTCTCGCTCATCAAAGGATCTCCCTCTCCGGGGGAGGCCACCCCGGTCTGCGGCGCCTGCCGGCATCAGCCGCCGAGCAGTGGACGGATCCGGGCGGACGGCACCGGTACGGGGTGTTCGGGGTCGAGGGCGTTGAGGGTGAGCGCCAGGGCACGGCGGTTGTAGAGGACCGCGTAGTGCTCCGAGCGGTCCTTCCGGCAGGTGTCCTGGAGCGTGATGTTGGTGACCCGCGGCCCGTCCAGGAACGCCTGCCGGTAGGACGGGGTGATGACCTTGTCGTGCTTGCTGACGATGACGGTGTAGTCGACGCCGGGCAGGGTGCCGCCGCCCTCGTTCACCTCGCGGAGGTAGGCGGAGCCCTTCACCAGTTGCGCGGTGCCGGGGACGAAGCGGTCGACGGCGCGCCGGGTGGGGCCGAACCGGGTGAGGGCCGTGCCCATGCCGTTCGCGGTGCTGCCGTGGTTCGACGGCGACAGGCCGACGAGGGTGGCGACCTTCTCCGCCCCGCCGAACCGGCGCATGTAGTACCGGGTCACCGGGCTGCCCTGGGAGTGCGCGACGACGTCGACCTGTTCGGCGCCGGTACGCTCCAGCACGTCGTCGACGAACCCGGCCAGCAGGCGTGCGCTCGCCACGTTGTCGCCGAGGCCCTTCAGCCCACGGCCCTTCCTGCCGCCGTAGTTGAGGGCGAAGACGCAGTAGCCGTGGTTGACCAGCAGCGGCGAGAGCGCCGCCCAGCTCACGGCCGCCGTCATCGCCATGCCGTGCACCAGCACGACGGGCCGCGGATGCAGGTCGGTGACCTTGCGGTCGGGGTCGTTGGCCCCGGGCGGGTCGGCGTCGGGATCGGCCAGCGACAGGGTCAGCCCCGCGAGCAGGTTGTACGTGACGGGCAGATCGTGGGGGTTCTTCCGGGGCTCGGGAGGAGGCGCGAACCTCCGCGCCACCGCCGACAGCGCTCCGCCCACCCGTCGCCGTCCACCGGTCCTGGGCACTCCTGCGACTTTCGCCACTGCGAGTCACCTTCCACTCAGGGAGATCCCGACCAGCCATCCTGAACGCGCCCACAGGCCCGGCATAGCGGCTAATTCTTGCTAGCGGACGGGGCCCGCCTGCCATGCGGATTGCCATGTCGCCGCATGAATCGCACTCGTAGGCTGACCGGCACGACTCCGTCCGAGTGGAGGATTCAAGTATGCCCATTCGGAGACATCCGATGAACATCGGTGAGCTTTTCGACTGGCACACCGAACTCGACCGCCAGACGGTCACTTATCTCGACCGTCCTTTTGACATAGCACCGACTGGCGGTGTGCGCTACAACGCGGAATCACTTGCCATCCTGGTACGGGATTTCGCCGGTCGGCTCTATGCCGCTGGAGCGCGTTCGGGTGACCGGGTGGCCATCATCAAAGAGAACCACTTGGACATCACCCTCGCCGCGGCTTCCGCGGCCCGTATCGGCGCGCTGCCCGCCACCATCGCGGCACTCGGGGCACCCGAGGGGCACCGGGCGATGATCGAGCGGCTCGACCCCAGCGTGGTGGTGGTCTCGCCCGCGGTGCTGGAGCGGGCCGACGCCGCCGGGGTCAAACTCGGCGGCCCGCACGTGCAGTTCCTGGTCCTCGGCGAGCCGGGGCAGGGGGCGCCCGAGGGGGCGGTCGGCCTCGGCGACCTGGCCGGGGCGGCGGAGGCTCCGGTGCACATGCGCGGCCCCGACGAGCCCATGCTCGTCATGCACACCTCCGGCACCACGGGGGTGCCGAAGCTGGTGGTGCACTCCGGCAACAGCCTGCTCGGCGGCGCCGCCAAGCTGGAGCGGGTACGGATACCCGTGCTCGCCAGCAACCACAACACCGTCTACGCCTCCTCGATCTCCTTCGCCCACGGGCGCACGGTGACCTGGATGATGGGCCAGTTCTCGCTGTCGCCGCGCAAGCTCGTCGTCATCTCCCGGCACGACCCCGAGGGTGCCGCCCGGGTGCTCGCCGAGCACCGGCCCACCACGCTGGAGGCGTGCCCGAACATCTTCCAGCGCTGGGAGTCGCTCGCACACCAGAAGCCCGAGCTGTTCCACCAGGTCCGGCTGTACGTCGGCACGTTCGACGCGGTGCACCCGCGGACCGTACGCACCTTCCTGGAGGTCTCCCGGCGGCGCTTCCCACTGTGGGCACAGAGCTGGGGACAGAGCGAGGCGGGACCGATCTGCCTGACGGTCTACACCCGCAGGCAGGTGCGCCGTGCCGGCGAGGCCACGGCGGTCACCAGCCTGATCGGCCGGCCGGTGCCCGGCTTCGCCACGGTCAAGGTGGTCGACGTCGACACCGGCCGCACCCTGCCCAAGGGCGAGCCGGGGATGATGATGGTCGCCACCAAGGGCCGCTGCCTCGACTACCTCGGCGAGAGCGAGCGGTACCGGGAGAAGGCCGTCGGCAAGTGGTGGAACACCGGGGACATCGGCGAGTGGGCGGAGAACGGGCAGCTCAAGCTCATCGACCGCGAGGTCGACGTGATCCCCGGGATGAGCGGGATCGAGCTGGAGAGCGTCCTGCTGGACCGGCTGCCCGACGCCTCCGACGTCACCGTGCTCGGCACGCCCGGCGAGAAGCCGGTGCCGGTGCTCTGCATGAGCGGCAGCCGCGGCCTCGACCCGCAGGCGTGGCAGCGCGCGACGGCCGACCTGCCCGATCTGGGTGAGCCCCGGGTGATCCCCTGGGAGGACGTGCCCCGCACGGCGACCTGGAAGGTCCGCCGGCTGGAGCTGCGCGAGAAGGTGCTGGGCAGCACGACGACCATCGGCACCGGCCGCTGGACGTGAGCGCTTAGCGCCTCGGCGCGTACGGCCCCCGCGGCCCCGGTGTCCCCCGGCACCTGGGTCGCGGGACATCTCCCGGCGGCGGGCGGTGGTCAGCCCGCCCGCCGCCGGTGCAGTGCGAGATGGGTGAGCACCCCGGCCAGCAGCCCCCAGAACGCCGCCCCGACGTCGAGCAGTTCGACGCCGGAGGCGGTGACGAGGAACGCGACCAGCGCGCCGTCCAGCCGGTTCGGGTCGCGGGTGGCCGTGGCCAGCGCGCCGCCCGTCGCGCCCCAGCAGCGCGATGCCGGCGATGGCCGCCACCAGCGCGGCCGGGAGCACCGCGAACAGGCCGAGGAACGTCGAGCCGAAGATCCCGACGACGATGTAGCCCACGCCGGCCGCGACCCCGGCCCCGTACCGCCGGTCGGGATCCGGGTGCGCGGAGGGGCCGCTGCAGAGGGCGGCGGTGATCGCGGCGAGGTTGAGGGCGTGCGCCCCGAACGGGGCGAGCACCAGCCAGGCGGCGCCGGTCGAGGTGACCAGGCGGTCCGCGTCCGGCCGGTAGCCCGCGGCGTTCAGCACGGCGAGCCCGGGGGCGTTCTGCGACGCCATCGTGACCAGGAAGAGAGGCAGCGCGATGCCCACCGCGGCGTCCACGGTGAACTCGGGCGCCGTGAACGACGGGACGGCCACGCTCAGTTCGCCCGACCAGGTGCCGAAGCCGCCGCTGGCGGCGGTCCACGCGCAGCCCGTGAGCAGCGCGAACGCGGTCGCCCAGGACGCGGCGAAGCGGCGTCCCGCGAGGTAGGCGGCGAGCATCAGGACGACCAGGGTCAGGTCGCCGTCGGCGGTACGGAACAGCCGCAGCCCGAACTCCAGCAGGATGCCGGCCAGCGTGGCCGCCGCCACCTCCGGCGGCAGCAGCCGCATCAGCGTGCCGAAGAGCCGGCTGAGGCCCAGCAGCACGGTGAGCACGGCGGCGATCACGTACGCCCCGACCGCTTCCGCGAAGGAGTGCGTGGCCAGCGCGGTCACCAGCAGCGCCGCGCCCGGCGTCGACCACGCGGTCACCACCGGGGCGCGGTGCACCAGGCTCAGCAGCACACAGGTCAGGCCGCTGCCCAGGGACAGTGCCCAGAGCCACGACTCCAGTTGGCCCGCGCCGAGGTCCCCGGCGCGGGCGGCCTGCAGCACTACGGCCACCGGGCCGGTGTAGGAGACCACGACCACGATGACGCCGGCCACCACCGTCGAGACGGTGATGACCGGCCGCTGCCTCTCCGCCGGTGCCGCGTCAGGGGTCAAGGCGCGCTCCGGTCAGGCGTGTTCGACGAGCAGGTTGAGGCCGATCAGCACCGGCACACCCCACCGGTGCAGCCGGATGCCCAGCAGCCGGGCCCGCAGCACCTCGTGCCGCGCCAGCCCGGAGCGGGCCTGCACGAAGCGCATCACGTACAGCGGGATCACCGGCAGCACGAACCAGAACGGCACGGCGCCGAGCGCGATGCCCACGGCCACCGTCAGCGGCTCCAGCACGTGCACCGCCGCCACGACGCGCCGGTAGCCGGCGGCCGTGGTGAGGGTCGCCAGGTTGCGGCGGCCGGCCAGGCGGTCGCCCTCGACGTCGTTGATGTTGGAGTAGATCGACACCAGCAGGCTCCACAGTCCCACCAGTATGGTCTCCACCACGATCAGCCCGCTGCCGGAACCGTCGATGAGCGCGAACGGCAGCAGCACCGCGAGACCCGGGGTGAGCAGCACCAGCTCCTGCCCGCCGCGGTAGCTCACCTTCAGGCCGTACGAGTACTGGACGTTGCTCAGCAGCACCACCAGCAGCACGACGGCCGCCCACAGCGGCGGGTCCGGCGCCGTGACGTACGTCAGGGACCACAGGACGAGGCCCCACAGCGCGGCGGCCCAGCCGAACCGTTCCGCCTGCCGCACCGTCAGCGCGCCACTGAGCAGCGGCTTGCGTGACCGGTCGCGCAGCGCGCCCTGGTCCGGCGAGTAGTTGCGCTCGTCGCTGCCGTCGCGGATGCCGGTGACGTCGTCCAGCGCCACCGTGGCGGCGACCACGCCGACGTAGCCAGCGAAGTACAGCGCCAGCGTCACGTAGCTGCCCGGGTCGTCGAGCCGGGACGCGGGCAGCGCCGCGACGACGATGAAGGCGGCCAGGTAGTAGTCGTAGAAGGCGAGTTTGCCCAGGACGGTGTACGCCTTCAGGCGGCCTGTCGCGTCGCGGCGCGACGAGGACTCGGCTACGGTCATCGCTACCGCCCCTCAGCGCGGCCGGCGGCCGTAGGTGGAGATGAGGATCTGGCTCAGCCAGCGGTTCGCCGGGTCGGCCATCTCCTCCAGCGCCTCGTCGATACGGGCGTCGTCGAGGAGCCCGGCCCCGGTGATCCGCGGGCGCATGAACTCCAGCCAGAGCTGGTAGTGCCGGGCCTGCGGCGAGCCGCCCTGCATCATCACCGTCCGGCCCTCGGCGGACACGTCCTCCAGGCCGCACTCCAGCGCGGCCTGGAGGTCGTAGTGGCCGCCGCGGGGCTCGTGCCCCGACTCGCGCATCAGCCCGTACCCGGCCGTGCGGATGTCCTGGAGGAAGTCCTCGGAGACCACGCTGCGGAAGAGGGGCAGCGAGTCCGTGTCCTCCAGGAAGAGCCAGCCGCCCGGCTTCAGGGCGGCGACCATCTTGCGGACCGCCGCGGGGCGGTCGGGAAGGTGCTGTACGAGCATGCGGGAGTGCACCAGGTCGTAGCGCCCGGCAGGCAGGTCGTCGGCCGTGATGTCGACCTGGAGCACCTCGATGCCTTTTTCCTTCAGCCGCTCGAGGCGGCCGGTCTCCAGGTCGGCTGCCGTGACCCGGCCGCTGGGACCCACGAGTCCGGCGAGACGCTCCGCGGTGCCGCCGTGACCGGCGCCCACCTCCAGCACGGACCAGCCGGCGGACACGCCGATCCTCTCGAACCGCTCCGCCGTACCGGGATCCCAGATCGCCTCATTGGTGAGCAACCGTTCTGTCTCCTGATCCCACAGCGGGTCGAAGACATAGCGCTTGGCTGCCTGCTCGGAGATGGACACACGCGCCCCCAGAGTTAATCCGGCTTCGCGTTGGGAGCGTAGGAGTGGGAATTGCCGGGGGCCATGGCAAGTCCATGTCCCCGCCGCGAAACGGGCGGCAGATATCTGCCACCGGTGGGTCCCGGATTCTCTGCGTAGCCTGATGTGCCTCGCTTTCGTACGGACGCTACGAACGTAAGGATGCGGTGTTGCATACATTCATCGTCGGGTTGGGACGCTCCGGCCGGGAGCTCCATCTGCCGGTGCTGCTGCGGCTGCGGCACCGCTTTCCCGAACTCTTCTCCGTGGCGCCGCCGATCGGGTTCGACGTGCGGCCGGCCGGCGTGCCGGATGCCGGCCGGGACCGCCGCGACGAGCACCCCGGGATCCGGACGGCCGGCTCGCTGACCGAGGCCCGGGCGCAGCTCGACCCGGCGGCGACGCTCGTGCACGTGTGCACCCCGCCCGGCGAACGGGCCGGTGTGCTGACCGACCTCGGCGAGCTGGGGTTCGTCAACGTCCTGGTGGAGAAGCCGCTCGCGGACACCGTCGAGGCGATGGAGGAACTGGCGGCGGTCCGCGAGAAGTACGGGCTGCGGATGGCCGTCGTCGCGCCGTGGCTGCACAGCTCGCTCACCGCACGGCTCGCGGCGATCGTGGAGAGCAACCGCTTCGGCCCGCTGCGGCACATCGCCGTCCGGCAGCACAAGCCCCGTATCCACCGCACCCTCAACAGCCGCAGCCACGACACGGCCTTCGACGTGGAGCCACCGCACGCGGTCGGCGTCATGCTGCGGCTGGCCGGCGACGCCGAGGTGGTGCACGCCACCCTCACCGACGTGGACGTCGGTGGCCGGCGGGTGCCGGGCATGGGCGGGGCCGAGCTGACGCTGCGCCATCACTCGGGAGCGGTCAGCCAGCTCGAGTGCGACCTGACCTCGCCGCGCCGCGAGCGCCGGGTCGAGCTGGGCTTCGAGTCCGGCCGGGTGGTGGGCCACTACCCCGTCAGCAGCGAGGACCACTACGCCCACCTGACCGTCAGCCCGGTGGGCGGCACCCCGGCGGAGTCCGTCTTCCCCGACCTCGCCCTCGACGCCTGCCTGCTCGACACCTACCGGCACCTCGCCGGCACCGGCGGCGACGCCGCCGCGCTCGACGCGCAGGTGCAGCGCCAGATGCGCGTCGTGCGGCTGCTCGACGCGGCCAAGCACATGTCCGGTTCCAGGACGGAGTCCCCTGATGTCGGCTGAAACCCTTCCGCTGTGCGGCATCGGCGACGAGGCGGGCGCCTCGGCGGCGGTCCAGACCTCGGCCCTGAACGAGCTGGGCTGGCCGCTGATCGAGCTGCGCTCGGTGGACGGCACCGCCCTCGCGGACCTGGACGACGCCGCCTTCGCCGACCTGGCCGCGTCGGTGCGCGCCGCCGGTCTCGGCGTGCACTGCGTCGACTCCCGGATCGCGAACTGGGCCCGTCCCGTCACCGGCGACTTCGACGAGGACCTGCGTGAGCTGGACACCCTCGCCGAGCGCTGCGCCACGCTCGGCACCCGGTACGTACGCGTCATGTCCTACCCCAACGACGGGCTGAGCCCGGACGCGTGGCGCGCGGTGGTCCTGCGGCGCATGGCGACGCTGACCGCCCGGGCCGAGCGCGCCGGGCTCGTGCTGCTGCACGAGAACTGCGCCGGCTGGGCCGGCGCCAGCGCGGAGCGCATGCTCCAGCTCCTGCGCTACGTCGACAGCCCCGCGCTGCGCCTGGTCTTCGACACCGGCAACGGACCGGCCTACGGCTACCGCGCCTACGACCTGCTGCCCCGGCTCACGCCGTGGATCGAGCACGTCCAGATCAAGGACGCGGTCGTCGAGGGCGGCGAGATCCGCTACACGCTGCCCGGCCACGGCGAGTGCCGCGTGCTGGACTGCCTGCGCCACCTGCTGGACCGCGGCTACACCGGTGCGCTGTCGATCGAGCCGCACGTCAAGGTGCGCCCGCACGAGTCCGCGACCGCCGGCGACGACGAGACCCGGGCGGCCTTCGTCGCCTGCGGCCGGGCGCTGGAGGAACTGCTCGCCCGGATCGGCACGGTGGCCGTATGACGGCAGCGGGGGTACGGCTCTCGCCGGCGGATCGCGAACTGCTGCTCCACCTGGTCGAGTTACCGACCGCGGGGCCGATGGAGACCGGCCCGGACGCGGAGCCGTCGCGGCTGCACGAGGCGCAGACGCTCTACGCCAAGGCTGCCGCCGGACTGGGCTTCGACGTGGTGCACCACGCCGCGCCGGGCCCCGAGTGGCTGGACCGCCCGGACGTGCCCGCGCAGGTGCGCGACACGGCGCGGCGGGTGGACGGGTTCCTCGACGGCCAGCCGAGCCTGGTGCTTCGGCTCGGCGGCGCGCTGCCGCCGGAGCGGACCCTCATGTTCAACGTGCACCTCGACACGGTCGCCGGCGGCCCGCCGCCGCGGCTGGCGGGCGACCGCTTCCACGGCCGCGGTGCCGTCGACGCCAAGGGCCCGGCGGTCGCGCTGCTCGCCGGGCTGCGCGCGGCGGCGGCGCGGGTGCCGGGGCTCGGCACGGACGTCGGCGTGCTCGTCCAGGCGGTGGCCGGCGAAGAGGGCGGCGCCATGGGCGTCTTCGGCACCCGCCCGCTGGTCGAGCAGGGCTGGACGGGTCGGATCAACGTGTTCTGCGAGCCGACCCGCGGCCTGCTCGTGCCCCGCGCCACCGCGGCGGCCACCGCCCGCGTCGCCGTCGCCGGCACCGACTCCATCGACGACCACCCGGAGGCCGGCCACAACGCCTCCGTACTCCTCGGCTTCCTGGCCCAGCACCTCGCCCGCACCCTGCCCGGCGCGGTGCCCGAGGGCCGGGTCTGCGTCGCCGGGCTGCACACCGGCGACGCGCACAACAAGGTGTACGGCACCGGCGCGCTGCTGCTGAACCTGGCGTACCGCACCGGCGACGCCGGCCGGGCCCAGGAGCAGGCGCTCGAACGCGCCCTGCACGCCGGCGTCGAGGACTTCGCCGCGGCCTTCGGCGGGCTGCCGGACTTCGCCCGTACCGCCCGGGACGCCCGCCGGATCACCGAACTGGCGTGGCTCAAGCGCGGGCTGCCCGCGCTCGACAGCCGCGACCCCTGGGCGGAGCGGCTGCTGACCGGGGCCGGGCTGAGCTACGCCCCGGCGGACGCCCCCGCCTGCACCTGCGACGCCATCTGGACCCACGCCCTGCCGAACGCGCACACGGTCGTCTACGGCCCGGGAGACCTCGACGCCAACGGCGCCCACGCCGCGGACGAGTACGTCGACGCCCCGGACCTGGAGCGCTACGCCGACGGCGTCGCGTCCCTGGTGGCCGCCTTCGCCTCCGCTACGAACGGATCGCCATGACCCTGCTGCCGTATCACCAGCTCACCGACTTCACCACCGAGGTCTTCCAGGCCCACGACGTACCCGAAGCCCGGGCCCGTACCGCCGCCGAAGCGCTCGTCTACGGCGACCTGGTGGGCATGCGCTCCCACGGCCTGGCCAACCTCACCCGCCTCTACCTGCCGCTCTTCGAGTCCGGCCGGGTGGATCCCGCGGCCGAGCCCGCGGTGCTCGCCGACCGCGGCGCCACCGTGCTGCTCGACTCCGCCAAGGGCCTCGGCCTGTGGACCGCCGCGGAGGCCATGGACCTCGCCGTCGAGCGGGCCGGGCAGTACGGCATCGGCATGGTGTCCGTGCGCGACGCGACCCACCTGGGCTGCGCCGGCTTCCACGCCACCCGCGCCGTCGAGAACGGCATGATCGGGCTGGTCGCCTCCAACTGCGGCCGGCAGCGCATCGCGCGCCCACCGGGCGGCAGCGTCGCCATGCTGGGCACCAACCCGCTGGCCGCCGCCGCCCCGGCCGGTCCGGGGCAGGCCCCGTTCGTGCTCGACATGAGCACCACGGTCGCCCCCACCGGCAAGGTGCGCGAGGCGGCACGGGCCGGCCGGGCCATACCCGAGGGCTGGCTCCAGGACGCCGACGGCCGCTGGGTGACGGACCCGCACGCGCTCGACCGCGGCGAAGCCTTCCCGCTGTTCCTCGGCGGCCACCCGGAGACCGGCGGCTACAAGGGCTACGGACTGGCGCTGCTGGTCGAGGTGCTGGCCGCGCTGGTGCCCGGCGCCGGACTCGGCCCCGACCCCGAGGCGTACGCCGGCACCGGCGGCCCGAGCGGCCGGGACGACGACATCGGCTTCTTCGTCCTGGCCGTCGCCCCCGGCACGCTCCGCCCCGAGCAGGACTTCACCCGCCAGGCGGCCGGGCTCTTCGCCGCCCTCACCGGCAGCCCGACGCTGCCGGGGACCGACCGGGTCGCCTACCCCGGCTGCCGCGAGGCGGACCTGAAGACCGCCGCGCTGGCCGAGGGCGTGCCCGTGGCGGACGCGCTCCTCGGTGAACTGCGCTCCGTCGCCGACGACCTGGGGCTGAAGCCCCCGGAGGGAGACCAGCATGACCGGTGACGAGACGACCCGTCCGCTGCGCATCGGGCTGATCGGCCTGGGCGTCATCTCGCGCTTCTACGCCGCCGCCCTGGAGCAGCTTCCCGAAGTCGAGCTGGCCGCGGTGTGCGACCTGCGGGACGAGGCGCTTGCCCCGTACCGGGACCGCGTCCCCTGCTACACCGGCCACCAGGACCTGCTCGCGGCCGGCGGTCTGGACGCGGCCGTGGTCAACGTGCCCAACGACGCCCACGCGGCGGTCTGCGGCGACCTCGTCGCCGCCGGGCTGCCGGTGTGCGTGGAGAAGCCGCTGGCCACCCGGCTGTCGGACGGCCGCGCCCTGGTGCGCGCCGCCCGCGCCCGGAAGGTCGTGCTCTTCACCGCCTTCCACCGGCGCTACAACGGCAACGCGCTCGCGCTGCTGGAGGCCATCCCGCCCGGCGTCGGCATCGAGTGGATGGTCGTGCGCTACCTGGAGAAGATCGAGGAGCACGCCGGCGCCGACGCCTGGTACCTCGACGCCGACCGCTGCGGTGGCGGCTGCGTCGCGGACAACGGGCCCAACGCCTTCGACACCGTGCGCCAGTTCCTCGGCCCGGTCGAGCTGGAGAGCGCCGAGGTGATACGCGACGAGGCCGGCACCGACCGGCAGGCGAAGGTCTCGCTGACCGCCGCCTCCGGTGCCCGCGGCCGGGTGGAGCTGGACTGGTCGTACGAGGGCGAGCGCAAGGACGTCACGCTCCGGCTCACCGACGGCTCCCTGCACAGCGCCGACATGCTCGACGGCTACCCCGAGTTCAAGCAGTCGCTGTGGCACGAGTACCGCGGCATCGTCGCCGACTTCGCACAGGCCGTACGCGGCGGCGAGGACCGCGCCGAGGGCGGGCTCGCGGCGCTGGAGCTGGTCGCCGAGATCTACCGCAGGGAGAGTCCCGCGGGTGAGCAGAAGACGACGGGAGCCCTGAGATGAACGTGCAGGAGGACGGCGACAAGCTGACGGTCTCCGGGCGGCTGGTGAAGATCCTCGTCCATCGCCGCGAGGACCGCGGCATGGAGGTGGACGAGTGGGCCAGCCGCTGCGTCCGCCGCGGCGAGGTGCACGAACTCGTCACCACCGACCAGCACGACACCACCACCGGCGCGCGCGTGGACCGCGTCGGGTTCCTCGGCTTCGTGGAGATCGCCGGCGCCGGCGTCATCGACCGCGGCGACGAGGTGCTCATCGACGGCAAGCGGGTCGGCTCGGTCCTGGGCTTCGACTCCTGCCACTTCCCCAACCACTACAACATCCTCATTGCGGCCGATGTGACCCTCACCGGCCGGGAACTCGGCCTGCAACCGACCATGGAGGTGTCCTTTGGCCCCCAGCCGTGACCACGACGCCGCGCGGGGCGCCCCGTTCCCCGTACTGGAAAACATCCGCGGCCCGGAGGAGCTGCGCCGGCTGGATGCGGAGCAGCTCGGCGAACTCGCCGCCGAGATCCGCGACTTCCTCGTCGACGCGGTGTCACGCACCGGCGGCCACCTGGGACCGAACCTGGGGGTCGTGGAGCTGACCATCGCGCTGCACCGGGTGTTCGACTCGCCGAAGGACCGGATCATCTGGGACACCGGCCACCAGGCGTACGTCCACAAACTGCTCACCGGCCGCCAGGACTTCTCCCGCCTGCGCAAGCGCGGCGGCCTGTCCGGCTACCCCTCGCCGGCCGAATCCGCCCACGACTTCGTGGAGAACTCGCACGCCTCGACCGCCCTCTCGCACGCCGACGGCGCGGCCAAGGCCAACCGGCTGCGCGGCCTGGACGACCGGCACGTGGTCGCCGTCATCGGCGACGGCGCGCTGACCGGCGGCATGGCCTGGGAGGCGCTGAACAACATCGCCATCGACGAGGACCTGCCGCTCGTCATCGTCGTCAACGACAACGGCCGCTCCTACGCGCCCACCCTCGGCGGCCTCGCCCACCACCTGTCCACGCTGCGCACCAGCAGGGGCTACGAGCGGTTCCTCGCCTGGGGCAAGGACACCGTCCGGCAGACCCCGGTGATCGGCGACGCCCTCTTCGAGAGCCTGCACGGCATGAAGAAGGGGCTGAAGGACTTCGTCGCCCCGCAGGGCATGTTCGAGGACCTGGGCCTGAAGTACGTCGGCCCCGTCGACGGCCACGACACCGAGGCCGTCGAGACCGCGCTCCGCCAGGCCCGCGGGTTCGGCGGCCCGGTCATCGTGCACTGCCTCACGCGCAAGGGCGAGGGCTACCCGGCGGCCGAGCAGGACGAGGCCGACCGCTTCCACGCCGTCAGCGCCGCCAAGCCGGCGGGCGCCGGCGGCGGCACCCCCGCGACCTCCTGGACGTCGGTCTTCGCCGACGAGATCGTCAAGCTGGGCGCCGAGCGCGACGACCTGGTCGCGCTGACCGCCTCGATGTTGCGGCCCGTGGGGCTCAAGCAGTTCCAGACCGCGTACCCGGACCGGGTCTTCGACGTCGGCATCGCCGAGCAGCACGCGGTCACCTGCGCCGCCGGTCTCGCGCTCGGCGGGATGCACCCGGTCGTGGCGGTGTACGCGACGTTCCTCAACCGGGCCTTCGACCAACTGCTGATGGACGTGGCCCTGCACCGCCACGCCGTCACCTTCGTCCTCGACCGGGCCGGCGTCACCGGTGACGACGGCCCGAGCCACAACGGCATGTGGGACCTGTCCGTACTCCAGGTCGTCCCCGGTCTGCGGATCGCCGCGCCGCGCGACGCCACCCGGCTGCGCGCACTGCTGCACGAGGCCGTCGCCGTCACCGAAGGACCGACCGTGGTGCGCTTCCCGAAGGGTGCGGCGCCCGCGGACGCCGAGGCGGTCGGCACCTTCGGCGGCGTCGACGTGCTGGCCCGCGCCGAGGGCGAGCCGCAGGTGCTGCTCGTGGCCGTGGGCCCGATGGCCGGGCTGTGCCTGGAGGCCGCCGGACTGCTCGCCGCGCGCGGCGTACGCGCCACGGTGGTCGACCCGCGCTGGGTCAAGCCGCTGCCGGCGGAGCTGGTGGACCTCGCCGCCGGGCACCGGCTGGTCGCCGTGGTGGAGGACGGCGTCGAGGCCGGAGGCGTCGCCGGCGCGTTCGCCGCCGAGCTGAACCGGGCCGGTGTCCGGGTGCCGAGCCTCGGCTTCGGCCTGCCGGTCCGCTTCCCCGACCACGCCAGCCGGGCGGAGGTCCTTGAGGAGTCGGGGCTGACCGCCGCGGCCGTTGCCGAACGCATCGCCCCGACCCTGGCTGAGGAGCCCTCATGACCGCTGTTTCGCTGGGTATGCCGTCCGTTCCGCTGAAGCTGGCCGAGCGCCGGGTGAGCCGGCAGCTCCAGGTCGGCTCGGTCGCCGTGGGCGGGGACGCGCCGGTGTCGGTGCAGTCGATGACCACCACCCGTACGTCGGACGTCGGGGCGACGCTCCAGCAGATCGCCGAACTGACCGCGTCGGGCTGCCAGATCGTACGGGTGGCGTGCCCGACCCAGGACGACGCGGACGCGCTGCCGGTGATCGCGAAGAAGTCGCAGATCCCGGTGATCGCGGACATCCACTTCCAGCCGAAGTACGTGTTCGCGGCGATCGACGCGGGCTGCGCGGCGGTGCGGGTCAATCCGGGGAACATCAAGAAGTTCGACGACCAGGTGAAGGAGATCGCGCAGGCGGCCTCCGCCGCGGGGACGCCGATCCGGATCGGGGTCAACGCGGGCTCGCTGGACAAGCGGCTGCTGGCGAAGTACGGGAAGGCGACGCCCGAGGCGCTGGTGGAGTCGGCGCTGTGGGAGTGCTCGCTCTTCGAGGAGCACGGTTTCCGGGATATCAAGATCTCCGTCAAGCACAACGATCCCGTGGTGATGGTCAGCGCGTACCGGCAACTGGCGGCGCAGTGCGACTATCCGCTGCACCTGGGCGTGACCGAGGCGGGACCGGCGTTCCAGGGGACCGTCAAGTCGGCCGTCGCCTTCGGGGCGTTGCTGAGCGACGGGATCGGGGACACGATCCGGGTGTCGCTGTCGGCGCCGCCGGTGGAGGAGGTGAAGGTCGGTGCCCAGATCCTGGAGTCGCTGGGGTTGCGGGAGCGCCGGCTGGAGATCGTGTCGTGTCCGTCGTGCGGGCGTGCGCAGGTCGACGTCTACAAGCTGGCCGACGAGGTGACCGCCGGACTCGACGGCATGGAGGTGCCGTTGCGGGTGGCCGTGATGGGGTGCGTGGTCAACGGCCCCGGGGAGGCCCGGGAGGCGGACCTCGGAGTGGCCTCGGGCAACGGCAAGGGCCAGATCTTCGTCAAGGGTGAGGTGATCAGGACGGTCCCGGAGTCGAAGATCGTGGAGACGCTGATCGACGAGGCCATGAAGATCGCGGAGCAGATGGAGAAGGACGGCACCGCGCCCGGCGGCGCCGGCGAGCCGCACGTGGAGGTGGTCACCGGATAGTGCTGTCGGCGTTCCTTTCTGATTCGCCTCCATGCGGCGCCCGTCCGGGCGCGTGTCCACACGCTGGACTACGGCAGGTGCCGGCTGAAGAACCGATGGCGGCCGACTGGATGCCGGATGGTGCTCCGGAACCACCGCAGGTCGGGTGGGTGATTGCTGACCGCGAATGGGTAGTTTGACTTGTACCAGGGAACAGCATCCCTCGCGAGGGCTCGGCATTGATCAATGGGCCTGGTAACGTGGTTAGCTTGTGAAACCGCTTGTGCCGAACGGCGTGTTCGGTTACGCTCCCGTTAGAATCTCAGAGAGATTATCACGGGGGAGTGATCATCGATCGAGCCTCCGCTCACGTGCACGAGTTATCGGAAGGGTTCGAGAACGCGATGGAATTTTCCGTACTCGGTCCACTGCGCATGCACGAACAGGGGCGTTCTTATACTCCGACAGCGCCCAAACAACGACAACTCCTATCCTTACTCCTGCTCAACGCCAACCAGGTTGTTTCGACGCGCACGTGCATCGAGGAACTCTGGGAGGACACCCCGCCCAACACCGCGCTCTCGACCGTCCAGTCCTACATCCTCCAACTGAGACGCATCCTGCGCCGGGTGCCGAGGGTGGGCAGCCTCCAGGCGGCCCGCAGGATCCTGGAGACGCGCGACGGCGGGTACCTGCTCACGGTGCGCGGAGACGAGCTGGACACGTACAAGTTCGCCACGCTGGTCGCGCGTGGGCGGGCGAAATTACATGTGGACGACGTGGCGGCGGCCGACCTGCTGGGCCAGGCGCTGGCGTTGTGGCAGGGCTCGGTCCTGGCGGACGTCCAGGCCGGGCCGGTACTGCGAGCGTACGCGGTGGGCCTGGAGGAGGACCGCATGAGCGTCCAGGAACAGCGCATCGACGCCGACCTGCGGCTCGGCCGGCACCGGGAGGTGCTCGGTGAGCTGAGCTCCCTGACCACCAAGTTGCCGACGCGGGAGAGCCTGCAGGCCCGGCTGATCCTGGCGATGTACCGGTCCGGCTGGCGCAGCCAGGCGCTGGAGGTCATCCACCGGCTGCGCAAGACCCTCCGCGAGGAGCTGGGCCTGGAGCCCTCGCCGATGATTCGGCATCTCCAGCAGGCGGTGCTGACGTGTGATCCGGAATTGGACGATCTTTCGCGCGGTTCCGAACTGACCAAGGCGGATGCCGCGAGCCAACTGGAATCCCTCACGCCGGTGAGTCTTGAGCGGCACGCGCTGGCGTCGGCCGCCTTCGGCAGAGAGGTTTAGCGGAGCCTGGATTCCGCTTGCAAGAGAAACGCACCTTTGGGGTTGTGTCGAGGTTGGGGAGGACCTCGAGGTGATACCCCAAGGGTGCTTTTTCTGCGTCTAGGGGGAGGCCGGCCGACCCCGGCTAAAAGGATGCGTTGCCGGGCGCGGGACTCCGGCGCGGGACCGGATGAAGGGCGCCCGCGCCGGACGGTTCGGTGGCATCGCAAAAAGAACTGACGTAACCGGGAGACTCGATTCCGGTCCGGAAATTCGTCTTTCGGGGAAATCCGGGGGGCGAACCCGTTAATCCGTCGCCTCCGCTCATCCCGCTCGGTCCACCGGCCGTGGCACGGGGGAGCGTTCAGAGGGATTCCACATGGGCCGCGGATGGCACCCGGTGCCGGCAGTCGAAGACATAGCCGGCCGCCTCGACGATGTGCGCGTAGTCGAAGTCGTCGTGGTCCGTGGCGATCAGCACCACGTGCGCCGCCCGGATCTCCTCGTCCGAGATCTCCACCCGCACGATCCCCGTGTGCCCCGGGTCCTCCGAGACCACCGGGTCCGCGACCCGCACCTCGGCACCCTCCTCCAGCAGCTTCTCCGCGACGCGCACCGCGGGCGACTCCCGTACGTCGCTGGTGTTCGGCTTGTACGCCAGCCCGAGCATCAGCACCCGGGCGCCGTTGAGCGTCTGCCCGCGTTTGCCGAGGCCCCGGGTGAGCCGGCGGACCACGTACTCGGGCATCTGGGTGTTGAGCTCGTCGGCCAGCGCGACCATCCGGAACGGCTTGCTCAGGTCCTGCTCCACCTTCCAGGACAGGTACAGCGGGTCGACGGGCAGGCAGTGGCCGCCGACCCCCGGGCCCGGGGTGAAGCGCATGAAGCCGAACGGCTTGGTGGCGGCGATGTCCAGCGCCTGCCAGACGTCGACGCCGAGCGCCTCGCCGTGCATGGCCAGCTCGTTGACCAGGGCGATGTTGACGTGCCGGAAGGTGTTCTCCAGCACCTTGGCCATCTCGGCCACGCGGGTCGAGGGGGCCGGGACGACCTCGTCGACGAGGGAGCCGTAGAAGTCGGTCAGCCGCCGCCGCGAACGCTCGTCCACCCCGGCCACGACCTTCGGCGTGGTGGTGAACGTCCACCGGGTGTTCCCCGGGTCGATGCGCTCGGGGCTGTAGCCGAGGTGGAAGTCCGTGCCCGGCGCCAGCCCGGAGAGCCGCTCCAGCAGCGGGGCGAGGACGTCGTGGGTGGTCCCCGGGTAGCTGGTCGACTCCAGGGAGACCGCGGCCCCCGGCCGCAGCCAGCGGGCGAGGATCCCGCCGGCGGACTCGATGTACGACAGGTCCGGCAGACCGTCGCGCATCGGGGTGGGCACGGTGATCACCGCGATGTCGAAGCCCGCCAGGTCGTCCTGCTCCATCGTGGGCCGGTAGGCCCCGCTGTCCAGCAGCGCCGCGAGCCGCGCGGAGTCGATGTCGCCGACGTACGACTCGCCCACCGCGAGCTTCTTGACCCGGGTCTCGTCGACCTCGAAGCCGACGACCTCGTACCCGCGCTCCGCGGCGGCGACGGCCAGCGGCAGGCCCACGTAGCCCTGCCCCATGACGACGACCTTCGTGCCCATGCCCGTTCTCCCTAGTCGAAGAATTCGCACACTGAATCCGCTATGAACTCCACCTGGAAGTCCGTGAGATGAGGCCAGATCGGGATCGCCAGGTTGCGCGCGCTGACCTGCCGCGCCCGCGGCCAGTCCGTCCCCTCGGGGGCGTACTTCGCGAACGCCGGCTGGAGCGGCAGCGGCACCGGGTAGTAGATGTGCGAGCCGATCTGCTTCTCGGTGAGCCAGGCGCGCAGATCCTCGCGCCGCTCGACGAGCAGCGAGTAGACGTAGTAGCAGCGGCCGTTGCGGCCCGCGGGCGGCGCGACGAGGCCGCGGTCGGCGAGCGGGGCGAACCGCTCGGTGTAGTAGTCGGCGATCACGGCCCGGCGCTCCAGGCGGTCCTCGAATCCGGCCATCCGGTGCAGCTGGAAGGCAGCGAGGATCTCGTCGAAGCGGCTGTTCTGGCCGATCGCGTGGTGCAGGAACCGGGTGATGCCGTCCTGGCCGTGGTTGCGGAGCATCCGCACCCTGCGGGCCAGCTCCTCGTCGTCCGTCAGCACCATGCCGCCTTCGCCGGCCGTGCCGAACGCCTTGACCTGGAAGTAGGAGAACACCCCGAGGTCGCCCCAGGCGCCGGACGGGGTGCCGTCGAGGACCGCCCCCTGGGCGACCGCGGCGTCCTCGATCACCTTCAGCCCGTGCGCCCGGCCGATCTTGTTCATGGCCGGCATGTCGGCCATGATCGAGAAGACGTGCGCGGGCATCAGGGCTCGGGTGCGCTCGGTGATCAGCTCCTCGGTGCTCGCCGGGTCCATCACCATGGTGTGCGGGTCGACGTCGGCGAAGACCGGCGTGGCGCCGAGGTTCGCCACCGAACTGGCCACCGGCTGGCAGCAGAAGGCCGGGACGATGACCTCGTCGCCGGGGCCCACGCCCACGGCCTGGACGGCGAGGTTGAGCCCGCCGGTCCCGCTGGAACAGGCGACGACGTGCTCGACGCCCGCCGCGGCGGCCGTCTCGCGTTCGAGCTGCGCGGTGCGCCGGCCGAGGATGAACTTCTGCTCCTCGTCGGTGCCCACCTCGAAGAGCAGGTCCAGGAACGCCTGCCGGTCCTTTTCGAAGAGGTCGTCGGGGAAGAACGGGATGGTCACCGGCCGGCACCTCCGGCGTAGAAGTCGGCGATGGCCCCGCACACCACGTCCACCTGGTCCTCCGTGAGGTCCGGGTAGAAGGGCAGGGCCAGCGTGCGCTTGCAGGTCCGCTCCGCGACCGGCAGCACACCCTCGGGGTGCTCGGGTCCGGCGTAGCACGGCTGGAGATGGAGCGGGCGGGGGTAGTACGTCTCGGTGCCGATGCCGCGGGCGGTGAGGTGCTCGACGAGCGCGTCCCGCTGCTCGACCTCGATGAGGTACACGTAGAAGACCGGGTCGGAGGCCGCCGAACGGGGCACCAGGCGGGGTAGGGCGTGGATGCCCTCCTGCCCCCGCAGCCGCTCGTCGTACGCGGCCGCCAACTCCCTGCGCCGGACGATGTCGGCGTCCAGCCGGGTCAGCTTGGCCAGCAGCACGGCGGCCTGGACGTCGTCCATCTTGCTGTTGGTGCCGGAGACGCCGGAGAGGTTGGAGATGCCGGCGATGTGGTCCAGCGTCTTCCCCATCCGCCCGTGGTGGCGCAGGATCGCGGCCTGCTGGGCGATGCCCTCGTCGTCCGTCAGGATCATCCCGGCGTCGCCGAGCGCGCCGAGGGTCTTGGTGGGGAAGAAGGACAGCACCCCGCCGGCGCCCAGCAGTCCGGCGTGCACGCCGTCCCAGCGCATGCCGATGCCCTCCGCGCTGTCCTCCAGCAGCTTCAGGTCGTGGCGGCGCGCGAGGTCCGCCAGCCGGTCCATCGGAGCGAGCTGGTGGAACAGGTGCACCGGCATCACCGCGCGGGTCCGCTCGGTGACCAGGGACTCCGCCGAGTCCGGGTCCATGGCGTAGTCGCCGTCCGCCGTGATGTCGGCGAAGACGGGACGGGCGCCGGCCATCGAGACGGCGGACGCGGAGGCGAAGAAGGTGAACGTGGGCACGATGACCTCGTCACCCGGGCCGATACCGGCGGCCCGGAGCAGGAGGACGAGGGCGTCGGTGCCGCTGTTCACCCCGAGGGCGTGCCGGGCGCCGGTGTACTCGGCGATGGCGCGCTCCAGTTGTCCGACCTGGCGGCCGTGGGAGTATTTGCCCCGGTCGAAGACGGCGTTGATGTGGTCGCTGATCAGCGGCCACAACTCGGTGAAACTCCGTGCCTGGGAGAAGAACGGCACAGGTGGGGCCGCCGTTTCGGATTGGGTGAGCACCATACGGGTCAGCGTAGGGAGCGCTCCCGGAGGCCACCATGGACAAGTATTTGCCTGACCTGGACGAATCCGGGTGACAGGCCCCTGCCGTGTGCTTACGGACGTGGAACCGGCCCGTGCGTCCGCGCCGGGGGAACGCAGTCGCACGGGCCGGGGTCGGTGGGGCGGCGTCAGCCGGTCGGCTCCCTGACCGGCTCCGCAGCGGTGGGGTCGTCGCCCGTACGCACCGCGGACCTGCGCAGCGTGGCGGCGCACAGCAGCGCCGTTGCGCAGAGCACGCCGACGACGAGCCACAGGGACGGCTCCATCGCGTCGACGAAGGCGTCGGGGTAGGGCTGCGACGTGAGGTTGTCGGTCAGCTCGGCCTGGAGCACGGCGCCGACCGCGGCGGCGCCCAGGACCGTGCCGATCTGCCGCGCGGAGGTCACCACTCCGGAGGCGGCGCCGGCCAGGTGCGGCGGGACGTTGCGCATGGCAAGGGCGTTGGCCGGCGCGAAGACCAGGCCGATGGCGATGCCGAAGAGCACCATCCCGGGGATGACCGCCCAGGTGCTGGAGTCGGTGTGGCTGGTGGCGATCAGCACGGCGACGGATCCGGCGAAGACCAGCAGCCCCGGCACGATGATGGCCCGGGGGTCCAGCTTGTCGGCCCACTTGCCCGCGAACGGCGCGATGAAGAGCGAGACCAGCGGCGCCGGGCCCATGACGAGGCCGGCCTTGGTGGGGGAGAGGTCGAGTACGCCCTGGAGGTACAGCGCGTACGGCAGCAGCAGGCCCATGGACGCGAACAGGTTGGTCATCAGCACCACGTTCATGACCGAGAACCCGCGGTCGCGCAGCAGCGTGAACGGCAGCAGCGGCTGGTGCTCCTGCTGCGTGCGCTGCTGGAGGGCGAAGGCGAGCATGAGGAGCACGCCGGTGCCGCCGATGACGGGGATGCTGATGACCCCCCGGACCTCGCCCCAGTCGTACCGCTCGCCCTCGATGAGCGCGAAGACCACCAGGAACATGCCGACCGTGGAGAGCACCGTGCCGACCGGCTGGAACGAGGGGCGCTGCGGGGGCCGGGAGCCGGGAATGGTGCGCAGCGCGCCGACGATGGCGATCACGCCCAGCGGCACGTTGATCCAGAAGACCGACCGCCAGGTCAGCGCGTCCACGAAGATGCCGCCCAGGGTCGGCCCGGCGACCGCGGCGAGGCCGGCCACGGCGCTCCAGATGCCGAAGGCGGCGCCGCGTTTGTCCGGCGGGAAGACCGTCATGATGATCGCGAGCGTCTGCGGCATGAGCAGCGCCGCGCCCACGCCCTGCACCACGCGCATCGCGATGAGCTGTTCCGGGTTCTGCGCCAGGGCGCAGGCCGCGGACGCCACGGTGAAGACGACGACGCCGAGCACGAAGGCGTTACGGGCACCCATGAGCACGCCGAGCCGGCCCGCGAACAGCAGTAACGCGGCGAAGGCCAGGGTGTAGCCGCTGGTGACCCACAGCACCTCGTCGAGCGAGGCGTCCAGCCGGTCGATGATGTCCTGGTTGGCCAGGTTGACGATGGTCGTGTCGAGCACCGTCATGAAGAACGCCAGGATCAGGAAGGTCAGCACGACCCATGGGCTGGTGCGGGACTCCTCCGTTTGGGCAGGGCGCACGGGTAACTCCTTCGTCAAGCGGTTCAGTGAGGTTTGATCTGCCGCCAGGGCGAGTTGCGCTGGTAGCGCGGCAGCCAGACGGTGCGGCACATCAGTCGCAGCGGCGGCGGGAGAGCGGCGAGCACTTTGCGCCGGGTGTCTTCGGGTGCGCCGTCCAGCAGCCAGGGGACGTACGTCTCGGCCCGCGGCCCCAGCGCGCGGCGCTGGGCCGTCCGGAACGTCTCCCAGTCGGCGCGCGTCAGCACCTTCGAGATCATCGGCAGCACTTCCGTCTCCTGGTGGTCGAGGTGCGCCAGGAGCCGTTTGGAGAGGTCTTCTATGCGCTCACGCAGGACGACCGGGGAGCGGCTGCGCAACGCCAGGTCGACCGCCTCGATCATCCGGTCGAGGGTGCTGTTCGCGGCCTCCGAGTTCCGCAGCACGGACACGTCGGCCAGGCCGGCCAGCCGGGACCGGAGCCCCGGGCACGTGGCTCCCTCGGCCGTCTGGTGAACCCTCAGATAGTCCTTGAACGCGCTCCAGCCGGAAGCGAACGCGGAGTCGGCGGCGCAGTCGTCACCGGTGGCGCTCATGAGCAGGGTGACGTCCCGGCGGAAGGCGTCGTGCGTGGCGTACACCATCGTCAGGCCGCTGCCTCGGTTCGGCTGCCAGCGAAGGGAGCAGTTCACGAGTCGTCTCCTGCAAGTCGGCTCGGGCGCGGGCTACGCTGCCCGCGTTCGGGAGTCTCGCGTGGGCACCGGTGGATCGCACCCCCGGCACGGAGCATGTTGTCCCACAGATATGGGGCAGTATGCACCACCGCAGGTTGTGGTGCAATCTGTTTCGCAGAAGTGCCCGGCCGGCGTCCCCCGTACGGCCCTCAGTCCTCCTGTTCCACAACCGCCTTGGTGTACCGCATCGCCGCCTGGTTGATCGTCCCCAGCACCTTGCGCACGAACGCGCGGGCCTCGGCGAGCGGGGCGCCGGGTCCCAGGAAGTCCGTGACCACCGCCGGCTGGAGCACGATGGTCTGCCGGTTCACGGCCCGTACCCCGTCGGGGGTCTCCGTCAGCTCCCACTCCGCGGTGTGCGCGGCGATCAGCGCCGGCCGCCGGATGTGCTTGTAGACGATCCGCTTCGGGCCCAGGCTCACCCGCACCGACTCGGTGGTGTGCCGGGACCCGTCGAGTATCCGCGTCTCCAACTCCAGGATCTGGGTGCGCGGCGAGATGTCGGTCAGCTCCACCCGTACGACGTGCGGCAGTTCCCGCCACGCCTCGGCCCGCCAGAGGAACTCATGGACCTTCGCCGGCCCGGCCGCGATCTCCAGCTCGTCGGTGAAGGTGACGAGCACCTCGCCGATGCGGTCCGCCTGCTCGGCGGCCTGCTTCAGGCTCTCCAGATCGGTCTTGGCGTCGGCCTCGGCCGCCGCGCGGATCCAGGCCAGTTGCTCCGGGTCGTCGTCGACCGCCGCGTACGCCTGGTCGAGCACGACCTCGCAGCCGCCGTCGCCGGCGGCGTGGATACGCCACGTGCCGCCCTTGACGGCGACAGGGGAATGCGGGGCGATGTACCGGAAGCCGACGGTCAGTGCGTCCGGGTCCAGCCGGCGCCGTACGCCCCCGTTCGCGACTCTGCCGTGCGCCGTGGTCCACAGCCGCAGCGTGTCCTCACCGGGTCCCGCCGGGGCCTGTTCCACGTGCACGACGGAGGGGAACAGCCGGGGCCAGCCCGGCGCGTCGGCGAGCAGCCCGTAGGCGACGGTGGGCGGGGCCGCGACGGTGGTGGTGTGCCTGACGTGGTGGGTGTGCACCATGGTGGATCGACTCCCTCTCCGCCGGGAACATGTGACGGTCTCGATCCTGAAGAGGGCCAGTGAGGACTCGATCCGCTCTTGCTGGTGTCTCGACGGTGCCTGCCGTGACTCACCATCAGGTCTCCAGGTCAGAGAAGGATCATGGGGACGCCGTACGTCCATCGCTCGCTGGAGGTCCCGTGCCCGTACCGCCGCAACGAGACATCGACGCCACCCGCCGCCGCCTCGCGCAGTGGCTCGCCGACCGGCTGCCGGAGACCGGGGTCCCCGACGTCGGGGTGGAGGCGCAGCGCGGCCGGGGCTTCGGCCCCGAGATCCTCATGGCCGCCGCCGAGTGGGAACGGGCCGGAAAGCGCCGGGACTTCGTCGTACGGGTGGCGTCCCGGCGGCACCAGGTGCTGCCCGAGTCCCGGCTCGTCGACGAGTACCGGGTGCTGCGCGCCCTCGCGCCCACGCCGCTGCCCGTACCCGCGGTGCTGGGGTACGAGGCCGATCCCGACGTGCTCGGGGCGCCGTTCTACGTGAGGGAGCGCGTCGAGGGCTGGAGCCCCGCGGAGCGGCCCCCGTACCACCGGGACGGCGCGCTGGCCGAGCGCGACGAGGCCGGCCGGGCGGACCTGTGGTGGGCCGGCCTCGGCGTGCTCCGCCGGCTCCACGGCCTGGACCCCGACCGGCTGAACGTGGCCTTCCTGGAGCACGCCACCGGCGCCCCGAGCGGCCTGGAGGGCCAGCTCGCCTTCTACGAGCGGCACTTGGACCACTTCGCCGCCGACCGCTCCGGCGTCGTGCTCGCGGCCCTGGACTGGCTGCGCGAGAACCTCCCCGACCCGGCCGGGCCGCCCCGGCTGCTGTGGGGCGACGCCCGGCTTGCCAACATCGTCTTCCGGGACAGCCGCCCCGCCGCCGCGCTGGACTGGGAGATGGCCTTCCTCGGCCCGCCGGAGGCCGACCTCGCCTGGTTCCTCCACGTCGACCGGTACCTCGCCGGCGGCGGCCCCCGGCTGGCGGGCCTGCCGGACCGGCAGGCTACGATCGAGCGCTACGAGGAGTGGCTCGGTCGGCCGATCGCCGGACGGCTGCCCTGGCACGAGGTGTTCGCCGGCTTCCGCTTCGCCCTCGTCACCGCCCGTACCGGCCGGCTGCTGGCCGAACAGGGCCTGGTCGACGCGGGGTCGGAGACCCCCTTCGCACGTGACGCGGAGCGCCTGCTCGCCGCGACCCTCGCGCCCCTCGACGCCGTCGCCGTCTGACCACCGGAGGGCCGCGGCGCTCTCGACCTGCACCGGCGGTGGTGAAGCGGGCCCGTCACGGACACCCCCCTCGGCCTCGGGGTCGGCGGTACACTGCCGACTCTGGAACAAGATGTACGGGTAGCCACCGAAGGCGACCGTACGTGATCGTCAGCCAGCCCCGGCCCTCGGGGACACGCGGGATGGAGTCGTGTTGTCGTCTCACACCGACACGAGATACTCGGGCTTGGAGCGCGGACCGGATCCGAGAGCGGTACGCAGCCGGGCCGCGGCTCTCGACGCCGCGCGCGAACTGCTCGTCGAGCAGGGCTGGGCCGCCGTCACGCACGTCTCGGTGGCCGCCCGCAGCGGCGTCGGACGCACCACCCTCTACCGCCACTGGCCGGATCCGGCGGAGATGATCCGCGACGCCATCACCGAGGGCCTGACGATCTCGCACGTACGCTGCACCGGGGAGCTGCGGCGCGACCTGCTGGGCGAGCTGAACGTGCTGCGCCGCTGGCTGCACGAGCCGACCGCGGAGCGCGCGCTGCGCGCCGTCATCGAGCGCGTCAGCGTCGATCCGGCGTACGCCGAGCTGAAGAGGTCCCTGTACACCGCGGGGTCCGAAGGGCTGCGGGCGATCGTCGATGCGGCCAAGGAGCGCGGCGAGCTGCCCGCCGGGCTCGACGTCGACCTGGCGATCGACCAGCTCTCCGGGCCGTTGATGTTCCGCCGCCTGGTGGCCGAGCGGACCTTCGACGGCACGTTCGTGGAGTCGGTCGTCTCCTTCTTCCTGAGCGCGTACAGCGACGGCTCCTGAAGCCGCGGCGGCGGGCGGGGGAGTGTCGGCGTCCGGCCGTAGACTGCTCTCGTGGCAGGGAGGATCAACGACGAGGACGTACGGGCGGTCAGGAACGCGGTTCCGATCGACGCCGTCGTCTCCGAGTACCTGCAACTCCGCCCCGGCGGCGGCGGAAACCTCAAGGGCATCTGTCCCTTTCATGATGAGAAATCCCCTTCCTTCCATGTGAGCCCGGCCAAGGGGCTCTACCACTGCTTCGGCTGCCAGGAAGGCGGGGACACGGTCGACTTCGTCATGAAGGTCGAGCACCTGTCCTTCTCGGAGACGATCGAGCGGCTCGCCGCCCAGGCCGGTATCACCCTGCGGTACGAGGAGGGGGGCTACACCCCCGGCCGGCAGCAGGGCGAGCGCACCCGGATGCTGGAGGCGCACAAGGTCGCCGCGCAGTTCTACGCCGAGCAGCTCGGCTCGGCGGAGGCGGAGATCGGGCGCGGGTTCCTGGCGGACCGCGGCTTCGACCAGGCGGCGGCGGAGCGCTTCGGTGTCGGCTACGCACCGGCGGGCTGGGACCACCTCACCCGCTTCCTGCGCGGCCGGGGCTTCACCGACAAGGAGCTGACGCTCTCGGGGCTGTCGCAGGACGGGCGCCGCGGGCCCATCGACCGGTTCCGCGGGCGGCTGATGTGGCCGATCCGGGACATCACGGGCGAGGTCGTCGGCTTCGGCGCCCGGCGGCTGCGCGAGGACGACAACGGGCCGAAGTACCTGAACACGCCGGAGACCCCGATCTACCGCAAATCCCAGGTGCTGTACGGGATCGACCTGGCCAAGCGGGACATCGGCAAGCAGGGCCGGGCCGTCGTCGTCGAGGGGTACACCGACGTGATGGCCTGCCACCTGTCCGGGGTCACGACGGCCATCGCCACCTGCGGTACGGCGTTCGGCGGCGAACACGTGAAGATCCTGCGCCGGGTGCTGACGGACAACTCGCGCTCCGAGGTCGTGTTCACCTTCGACGGCGACGCGGCGGGGCAGAAGGCGGCGCTGCGCGCGTTCGAGGACGACCAGAAGTTCGCGTCCCGTACGTCGATCGCGGTCAGCCCGGGCGGCATGGACCCGTGCGACCTGCGGCTGGCGAAGGGCGGCGAGGCGGTGGAGCAGCTCATCGAGGAGCGCTCGCCGCTCTTCGAGTTCGCCATCCGCTCGTTCGTCAAGCAGCACAACCTGGAGACGGCGGAGGGCCGTTCGGCCGCGCTGGAGCAGGCGGCGCCGGTGGTGGCGCGGATCAAGGACGTCTCGATCCGGCACGACTACGCGGTGCAGCTCGCCGGGATGCTGGGGATCCTGGACGAGCGGTTCGTGGTGGACCGGGTGCGGCAGCTCGCGCGGTACGCGGCGCAGGGCGGCGCGGGCCGCGGCCGGGGCGGACCGGGCCAGGGCCCGGCGCAGGGCCCCGGGCCGGGTGGCCGGATGCCCGGCCGCGGCGCGGGCGCGGGCCCGGCCGGCTCCGGTCCCGTGGGCCCCACCGCCGCCGGCGGCCCGGCGCTGTACATGCGGACCCCGGCGCTGCACCGCGAGCGCGAGCTGCTGAAGCTCGCCCTCCAGCACCCCAAGCTGGTGGCCCCCGCCTTCGACGCCTACCTCGCGGACGAGTTCACCGCCGCCCCGTACGCGACGGTCCGGGCCGCCATCGAAGCGGCCGGCGGCGTGGCCGCGGCGGACGACGCCGCCGCCTACCTGGCCCGCGTCCGCGACGCGGCCCCCGACGACGGCGTCCGCTCCCTGATCACGGAACTGGCCGTGGAACCCCCGCGCAGCCGCCGCGAACCGGACGCGATCTACGCGGGCGAACAACTGGCGGGCGTCCGCCTTGCGGCGGTGGACCGCCGCATCGAGGACGTCCGCAGTACGGTTCACCGCCTGGGCACCCAGGGCCCGCCGGAGCAGTTCGCATCGGCGCAGCGCGAGTTGTGGACGCTCCAGCAGTACCGGGAATCCCTCCGCGCCCGCGGCGCGGCGGCGCTCTGACCGTCGCGGCACATGGGGGGCACCTCAGCCGTGTGACCAAGGGGTCACGCCGGGCGAGGAGTCGTGCTGCCCCGAGCGTGCGCATTCGTCCGTTGCGTAACCATCCGGTCACGGGCCGGGCACAAAATGTGGTCGCACGACCCTACTGTCAGGCGTGTGTCGTACCCCACACTGGGGGCGGTGCCTGAGTCCTCGGAGCGTGGCGGTGTTGCCCGGAAGGGGCGGCAAGCCGCCAGGGATCCGCAATCCACGATCGGGACGGAAGGCGGCGAGTACGCCGCAGCCGTTCCGCTGCCCCACGTCCCCGAACCGGCAGTGACCACCCTGGAGGTCGCCCCCGTGCAGACCCAGACCCTCAAGACTTCCGTACGGGCGGGGCGCGAGGGCGCGCCCGACGTCCTGACCCTGCCGAACGGGGCTCCGGCGGGGCTCGACGAGCCCGGCGCCGCGCATGAGCCGGCGCCCGTGCCGCCGCCGGCCTCCGCCGTGCGGCCCGAGCGCGGCGGGCCCACGTCCGATCTGTTCCGGCAGTATCTGCGCGAGATCGGCCGGATTCCGCTCCTCAGCGCCGCCGAGGAGGTGGAACTGGCCCGGCGCGTCGAGGCCGGGCTGTTCGCCGAGGAGAAGCTCGCCAACGAGCCGGACCTGGACACGCAGCTCGCGCTGGACCTGGACCGGCTCGTCGTGCTGGGCCGGATGGCCAAGCGCCGGCTGATCGAGGCCAACCTGCGGCTCGTCGTCTCCGTCGCCAAGCGGTACGTGGGCCGCGGGCTGACGATGCTCGACCTGGTGCAGGAGGGCAACCTCGGGCTGATCCGCGCGGTGGAGAAGTTCGACTACGCCCGCGGCTACAAGTTCTCCACCTACGCGACCTGGTGGATCCGCCAGGCCATGTCCCGCGCGCTGGCCGACCAGGCCCGGACGATCCGGGTCCCGGTGCACGTCGTCGAGCTGATCAACCGGGTCGTGCGCGTTCAGCGCCGCATGCTCCAGGAGCGCGGCTACGAGCCGACGCCCCAGGAGGTCGGCACCCATCTCGGGCTGCCCGAGGAGCGGGTGAGCGAGGTGCTGCGGCTGGCGCAGGAGCCGGTGTCGCTGCACGCGCCGGTCGGCGAGGAGGAGGACGTCGCGCTCGGCGACCTCATCGAGGACGGCGACGCCGCCTCCCCGGTGGAGTCGGCGGCGTTCCTGCTGCTGCGCGAGCACCTGGAGGCGGTGCTGTCCACGCTGGGCGAACGGGAGCGCAAGGTCGTGCAGTTGCGGTACGGGCTGATCGACGGCCGGCCGCGGACGCTGGAGGAGATAGGCCGCATCTTCGGCGTGACCCGCGAGCGGATCCGGCAGATCGAGTCCAAGACCCTCAACAAGCTGCGCGACCACGCCTTCGCGGACCAGCTCCGCGGCTACCTGGACTGACGCTCCCAGCGGACTGATCCGCGCGTCCGCACGACACGGGCCGGAGGGCTCCGGCCGTCACGCGCCGGAGCCCGCTTCGGCATGGGCGGAGCCGGTCCGGCCGGGCGGGCGCGTGGGGCCTGTGAAGGACCCCCGCCCGGCCGGACCGGGGTACGGGGGGCGCCTCGGTGAAGTTAGCACTGCCGGGGCGGCGTTGAAAGACTTTGCAAGCACCTTTCCCACGGGTTGACCGTGCTCTGACGCGCCCCTACCGTCATCGGGGAACGCGGATCCCGGATCGTCCTGCAAAATCTTGCGATCCTGGTTTCCCCCACCGATGCGGCTGTGGCGCGTCAGCTCTCCGAAGACCAGGAGGGTACACATGGCTCATCCGGTACGTGCGTGGCTGCGCGGCTCACGCCTGCTGCTCGGGACGGCTCTCGCCGGTCTCGTGCTCGGGCTGCTGCCCGCCGCGGCGACGCACGCCAGCGCCGAGGCGGTGACGGCAGAGACGGCGGAGACGGCCGCGGGGGGCGCTGTCATCGCCAACCTGTGGTCCTGGAACTGGCGGTCGGTCGCCGCCGAGTGCACCGACGTCCTCGGCCCCGCCGGGTATGCCGCCGTGTGGGTGGCGCCGCCCGCGGAGTCGCTGGCCCACCCGCAGCACCACTGGTGGGACGTCTACCAGCCGTACAGCTACGCCCTGAACGGCCGCCTCGGCAGCGAGGCCGACTTCACCGCCATGACCGCCGCCTGCAACGGCGCCGGTGTCGCCGTCTACACCGACGCCGTCATCAACCACACCGCCGCGCAGACCGGCACCGGCTACGCGGGCACCACGCTCGGCGACAAGTACGCGCCGCCCATGTACTCCCGGGCGGACTACAACGTCGACGTCTGCAACCGGGAGATCGCCGACTGGGACGACAAGTGGGAGGTGCAGCACTGCGAACTGCTCGGCCTGCCGGACCTGAAGACCGGCAGCGACTCCGTGCGCGACACGATCGCCGGATATCTGAACTCCCAGATCGCGCACGGCGTCTCCGGCTTCCGTATCGACGCCGCCAAGCACATCCCCGCGGCCGACCTGGAGGCCATCACCGGCCGGCTGGACGACACCGCGGCCGGTGCGCGGCCGTTCGTCTTCCACGAGGTCTTCCCCGGCAGCACGCCCGCACCCGACGAGTACTACGGCAGCGGCCGGGTGCTGGACTTCTTCTTCGGCGACCGGGTGAAGGCCGCGTTCCTCGGTGACATCGCCCAGTTGGAGAACCTCGGCCCCGACCAGGGGCTACTGCCCGTGCAGAACTCGGTGTCGTTCGTCACCAACCACGACACCGAGCGCAACGGCCGCCACCTGACGTACAAGGACGGCGACACCGCCGTGCTGGCCAACGTCTTCCAGCTCGGCTGGACCGACGCGCCGCCCACCGTGTACGCGGGCTTCGCGTTCGCCGGGAACGACGACTCGCCGCCCGCCGGCGCGGACGGCCTCGTCACCGGCACCGACTGCGACGCCGGCTGGTACTGCCTGGACCGCGACCCGCGGATCACGGGGATGGTCGGCTGGCGCAACGCCGCCGGCGGCGCCCAGGTCGGCGACTGGCAGTCGCCGCGCGCCAACGTCGTCGGCTTCGGCCGCGGCGACCGCGGGTTCGTGGCGCTCAACAACACGGGGGAGCCGGTGAGCCAGGAGTTCGGCACCGCGGTCGCGGACGGCACGTACTGCAACGTGCTCGACGACTGCGCGACCGACGTCACCGTCGCGGGCGGACGGGTCACGCTCGACCTGCCCGCCAAGGGGGCGGTCGCCTTCCACCCGTAGGGGGTCCGGGGGCTCAGCCCCCGGATCATCCTGTCTCCTTGCACCCGGGCCCGCGGAGCCGCTTGGCACCCGGGCCCGGCGGCGGAGCCGCTCACGCGGGCGCCGAGGCCGTCGAGCCCCGTACCACCAGCTCCGGATGGAAGACGAACTCCGCGTGCGGGGCCGGGGTGCCGCCGATCTCCTCCAGCAGGGCCCGCACCGCCGCCTGGCCCATCGCCGTCACCGGCTGGCGCACCGTCGTCAGCGGCGGGTCGGTGAAGGCGATCAGGGGTGAGTCGTCGTAGCCGACCACCGACACCTGCCGCGGCACCGCTAGCCCCCGCTGCCGCGCCGCGCGGATCGCGCCCAGCGCCATCATGTCGCTGGCGCACACAACCGCCGTGCAGCCGCGGTCCAGCAGCGCCGCCGCCGCGGCCTGCCCGCCCTCCAGCGAGTACAGCGAGTGCTCGATGTCGGCCCGCGCGTCGTCCTCCGGCACGGACAGGATGTCTCTCATGGAGTCGAGGAACCCCTCGACCTTCCGCTGGACGGGCACGAAGCGGCCCGGGCCGAGCGCGAGCCCGATGCGGCGGTGGCCCAGGGAGGCCAGGTGGGTCACCGACAGCCGCATCGCGTCCCGGTCGTCGGGGGAGATGAACGTGCCCTGGAACTTCTCCGAGTAGCCGTTGATCATCACGAACGGGACGCCCTTGGCGCGCAGCCGCGTGTACCGCTCCATGTCGGCGGTGGTGTCGGCGTGCAGCCCGGAGACGAAGACGATGCCGTCCACACCGCGCTCCACGAGCATCTCGGTCAGCTCGTCCTCCGTCGAGCCGCCGGGCGTCTGCGCCGCCAGCACCGGGGTGTAGCCCTGCCGGGTCAGCGCCTGGCCGATGACCTGGGCGAAGCCGGGGAAGATCGGGTTGTCCAGCTCGGGGATGAGCAGCCCGATCAGGCCCGCGCTGCGCCGGCGCAGTTTCACCGGCCGCTCGTAGCCGAGCACGTCGAGTGCGGCCAGCACGGCCTGCCGGGTGGTGTCCGCCACCCCCGGTCTGCCGTTCAGTACCCGGCTGACCGTGGCCTCGCTGACCCCGGCCTGGGCCGCGATGTCGGCGAGCCGCGCGGTCGCGGGACCTGACTGTTCCTGGCGCACGTCGTGTCCTCCCTGGTTCTCGGGTGTGACCGTAACTCCTTGCAGAAATTTCTTGCAAGGTCTTTCGGCCGCATGTCGATCCTGTTAGCTTCCTCGGCGTCCGGCGCCGCGCTGCGCGGTCACGGTTCCCTGCCTGAAGGAGAGTTCACTATGCGACGTGGCATAGCCGCCACCGCCCTGGCCGCTTCACTTGCGCTGACGGCCACGGCCTGCGGGGACGACGGGGACGGCGGCGGGAGCGCCGGCGGGCAGGTGACGATCACCTGGTGGGACACCTCGAACGCCACCAACGAGGCGCCGACGTACAAGGCGTTGATCAAGGAGTTCGAGAAGGCCCACCCGGACATCAAGGTGGACTACGTCAACGTCCCCTTCGACCAGGCCCAGAACAAGTTCACCACGGCCGCCGGCACCAAGGGCGCCCCCGACGTCATCCGGACCGAGGTCGGCTGGACCGCCTCCTGGGCCAAGTCGCAGTTCCTCGCCCCGCTCGACGGCACCGCGGCCCTGGCGAAGCAGGACGACTTCACGCCGTCGCTGCTGAAGCAGGCGCAGTACGAGGGCACGACCTACGGCGCCCCGATCGTCACCGACACCCTCGCGCTCCTGTGGAACAAGGACCTGCTGAAGAAGGCCGGCCACGACGCGCCCCCCGCCGACTGGGACCAGCTCATGGACGTCGCCGCCGACGTCGAGGACAAGACCGGCACCGACGGCTTCTGGCTCCACAAGGACCCGTACTACACGCTGCCGTTCCTCTTCGGCGAGGGCACCGACATGGTCGACGCCGGGGCACAGAAGATCACCGTCAACTCGCCCGAGGCCGTCACCGGCGTGGAGAAGGCCAGGGAGATCGTCGAGGCGCCGGGCACCGCCGACCTGGACGTCACCGCCGACGCGTACGCCCACATGCAGGACGCCTTCGTCAACGGCAAGGTCGCGATGATCATCCAGGGTCCGTGGGAGCTGACCAACGTCTACGCCGGTTCCGCCTTCAAGGACAAGGCCGACCTCGGTATCGCCCCCGTCCCGGCCGGCTCCACCGGCAAGGCCGGCGCCCCCACCGGCGGCCACAACCTCTCCGTCTACAACGGCTCCGACGAGGCGCACAAGGAAGCCGCGATCGAGTTCGTCGGCTGGATGACCTCCGCCGACACCCAGGCGAAGATCGCCCTGAAGAACGGCACCCTGCCCACCCGCGCCTCCGCCTACACCGACGAGGTCACGGCCGCCCCCGGCGTCGCCGACTACCAGCAGGTCCTCGCCGACACCGCCCGGCCGCGCCCCGCGCTGCCCGAGTACAGCACCCTGCTCGGCGACGACTTCGCGCAGAACCTCGCCGCCGTCCTCAAGGGCGACACCGGCGTGAAGGACGGACTCGACACCGTCGCGGAGAAGTTCGGCGAGCTGGTCCCCGACTTCGCGTAACACCGCGGCGGGCCGGAAGGGCACGGAAGTGATCAGCAGCCTGAAACAGTCGTACAGCCGCCACTGGTACGCCTACGCCATGGTGGCCCCGGTTGTCGCCGTCCTCGGCGTGCTCGTGGCGTACCCGCTGGGACGCGGCGTCTACCTGTCGCTGACCGACGCCACGAGCGACAACGTCGGCCGCACCATCGGTGTCAACAAGATCCCGGACAGCTTCTCCTTCGTCGGCTTCGACCACTACGTCGACATCCTCACCGGCAGCGCCGCCGACACCTTCTGGAAGCAGTGCGTCTGGACCCTGTTCTGGACCGCCGCCTGCGTCACCCTCCACTACGGCATCGGCCTGGTCCTCGCCGTGCTGCTCAACCGCAGGATGCGCGGGCGCACCCTGTACCGGCTGGCGCTGATCCTGCCGTGGGCGGTGCCGACGTTCGTCACCGTCTTCTCCTGGCGGATGATCCTCGCCGACGGCGGCGTGCTGAACTCCGCGTTCGCCTCCTTCGGGCTGCCGGAACCCGCCTGGCTCAGCGAGCCGTTCTGGCAGCGGACGGCGGCGATCGTCGTCAACACCTGGTGCGGCGTGCCGTTCATGATGGTCTCGCTGCTCGGCGGGCTCCAGTCGATCCCGCACGAGCTGTACGAGGCCGCCGAGACGGACGGCGCCACGCCCTGGCAGCGCTTCAGGCACGTGACGCTGCCGGGGCTGCGCGCGGTGAGCAGCACGGTGATCATGCTGGGCGTGATCTGGACGTTCAACCAGTTCATCGTCATCTTCCTGCTCTTCGGCTCCACCGCGCCCGACACCGAGATCCTGGTCACGTGGGCCTACCGGCTCGGCTTCGGCCAGACACCCCGGGACTACGCGGGCTCCGCCGCGTACGGCGTGATCATCCTGTCCATGCTCGTCGTGCTGGTGTCGGTCTACCGCCGCTGGCTGAACCGCAACGAGGGGGCGGCCGTCCGATGACCCGCTCTGCCACTTCCCGCCCGGCCCGCCCCGCCGCCTCCCGTCCGCGCCGCCGCGGCGAGCGCAGCACCGCCGCGTCCGTCGCACTGCACGGCACCTTGCTCCTGGCGAGCTTCATCGCGCTCTTCCCGGTCGTCTGGCTGGCGTGGATCTCGCTCGGCCCCGACAAGAACGACTTCCTGCACGCCGGCGAGATCGCCGGGAAGGCCGGCCTGTCGAACTACACCACCGTGCTGTCCGACACCGACTTCCTGCGGTGGGTCGGCAACTCGCTGATCGTCAGCCTCGGCACGTGCCTCATAGGCGTCTTCGTCTCCGCCAGCGCCGCGTACGCCGTCTCGCGCATGCGCTTCCCCGGCCACCGGCAGCTCATGTGGACGTTCCTGGTCACGCAGATGTTCCCGTTCGCGATCCTCATCGTGCCGCTGTACAACATCCTGGCCGGGCTCGACCTGCTGGACACCTACTGGGCGCTGATCGCCGTCAACCTCACCCAGGCCGTGCCGTACTGCGCCTGGCTGCTCAAGGGCTACTTCGACACCATCCCGCACGAGATCGACGAGGCCGGCCGGGTCGACGGGCTCACGCCCTTCGGCACGTTCTGGCGGCTGGTGCTGCCGCTGGCCCGGCCGGGCATGGCGGTCGCGGCGTTCTACACCTTCCTCACCGCGTGGGCGGAGTTCGCCTTCGCCTCGGTGTTCCTGCTCAGCTCCGACAAGTACACGCTGCCCATCGGCCTGGCGACCTTCGTCAGCGAACACGACCAGCAGTGGAACCTGATGGCCGCCACCGGCGTGCTCATCGCGGTCCCGGCGGCGGCGTTCTTCTACCTCGTCCAGCGCCACCTGGTGACCGGTCTGACGGCCGGCGCCGCCAAGTCGTAAGCCCGCGCGCCCATGCCCGTTCCGCACGCCTTCCGCCGCACCGCTCCCGCAAGCCACTGGTACGCGGCCCCCACCCGGCCGCCCGCCCACCGACGACCCGGGGAAGACATGACCCAGCACCTTGCCGCCCGCACGGCCGCCGACTCCGCCGACGCCCTCGACTGGTGGCGCGACGCGGTGATCTACCAGGTCTATCCGCGCAGCTTCGCCGACGCCGACGGCGACGGCACCGGCGACCTGGCCGGCATCCGCGCCCGGCTGCCGTACCTCGCGGGGCTCGGCGTCGACGCGGTGTGGCTCAGCCCGTTCTACGCCTCCCCGCAGGCCGACGGCGGCTACGACGTCGCCGACTACCGCGCCATCGACCCCGTCTACGGCACCCTCCACGACGCCGACGCCCTCATCCGCGACGCCCACGAACTCGGCCTGCGGATCATCGTGGACGTCGTACCCAACCACTCCTCCGACCGGCACGAGTGGTTCCGCCGCGCCCTCGCCGAGGGCCCCGGCTCCCCGCCGCGGGCCCGCTACCACTTCCGCAGGGGCAAGGGCGCGCACGGCGAACTGCCGCCCAACGACTGGGAGTCCATCTTCGGCGGCCCCGCCTGGACCCGCTGTCCGGACGGCGAGTGGTACCTGCACCTCTTCGCCCCCGAGCAGCCCGACTTCAACTGGGAGCACCCGGCGGTCGCCGACGAGTTCCGCTCCATCCTGCGCTTCTGGCTCGACATGGGCGTGGACGGCTTCCGCGTCGACGTCGCCCACGGCCTGGTCAAGGCCGCCGGGCTGCCCGACATCGGCGGCCCCGGGCAGCTCGGGCTGCTCGGCAACGCCGCCGTGCCGTTCTTCGACCAGGACGGCGTGCACGAGATCTACCGGAGCTGGCGGCGCGTGCTGGAGGAGTACCCGGGCCGGCGTATCGCGGTGGCCGAGGCGTGGACGCCGACCGTGGAGCGCACGGCCAACTACGTCCGCCCCGACGAGCTGCACCAGGCGTTCAACTTCCAGTACCTCGGCACCTACTGGGACGCCGCCGAGCTGCGCGGCGTCATCGACGCCTCGCTGGCCGCCATGCGCCCCGTCGGCGCGCCCGCGACGTGGGTGCTCTCCAACCACGACGTCACCCGGCACACCACGCGCTTCGCCAACCCGCCGGGCCTGGGCACCCAGTTGCGCTCGGCCGGTGACCCGGCCCTCGGCCTGCGCCGGGCCCGCGCGGCGACGCTGCTGATGCTGGCGCTGCCCGGCTCCGCGTACCTCTACCAGGGTGAGGAGCTGGGCCTGCCGGACGTCACCGACCTGCCCGACGAGGTGCGGCAGGACCCGGCGTTCGCGCGCGGGGCGGGGCAGGACGGATTCCGCGACGGGTGCCGGGTGCCGATCCCGTGGACGGTGACGGGCAGTTCGTACGGCTTCGGGGACGGCGGCAGTTGGCTGCCGCAGCCCGCGGGGTGGGGGGAGCTGAGCGTCGAGGCGCAGACCGGCGACCCGGGCTCCACGCTGGAGCTGTACCGCGCGGCGCTGGCGGTGCGGCGCGAGCACGCCGCCCTGGGCGCGGGGGACGGGGTGGAGTGGCTGCCGGCGCCGGAGGGGGTGCTGCTGTTCCGGCGCGCACCGGCGGACGGCGGCGCGGTGTTCGTCTGCGCGGCGAACACCACGGGCGCGGCGGTGCGGATCACCGTCCCGGCGGGGCGGCTGCTGCTGGCGAGTGCCGAAGTGGCGGGCGGGGAGTCCGGCGGCGCGGTGGAGGTGCCGGCGGACGCCACGGTGTGGTGGTCGGCACAGGACGCCTGAGCGGTACGCCGGGAAGGGCCCGTACGTCACGGGCACACGTCCCGCCAGGTAGGCCAAGGATCGCCGTGCCCCCGGCCGCCGGTTGCCGATAGCCTCGACAGGCTGGACTGGGGCGAGTACGGAGGCAGTTGATGCCGGGTCGGGAGACGGGGACACCGGAGGTCCGGAGCAGGCGGGGGAGACGTCGCGACCTGGGCGGCCGCCCCTTTCCCGCCATCGCGCTGGAGGCGACGGGAGGACCGCAGGAGACCCTTCAGGAACTGCGGGCGTGGGCCGAGCGCGAGGCCGAGGACGCCGTCGAGTGGTATCTGGCCGACAAACGGCGTAAGCGTCTGGGCTCCCGCATCGTCAGCGTGCTGACCATCCTGCTCGCCGTCGGCGGCACCCTGATCCCGCTGGCCAGCGTCCTGTCCGGTGGCCCGGCTCAGGGGTGGGGATACGTGCTGCTTGCTCTGGCCGCGGGCTGCAAGGGGTTCGACCACTTCTTCGGGATGTCCTCGGGCTGGATGCGTGACATCACCGCCGCACACAAGCTGCGCGGAGGGCTGAACGAGTTCCGGATGGCCTGGGCGGCGGAGCATCTCCGCGCCGCCGACGACGCCGCCGCGGACGGCACCCTCGACCCCGCGGCGCTGGAGCGCCGGCTCGCGCTGCTGATGTCGCTGGTCGAGGCCGTCCAACGGCAGGTGGAGTCGGAGACCGCGGAGTGGCTGAGCGACTTCCGCGCGGCGGCGCAGCAGCTCCAGGACAACGCCGGGCCGCCACCGGGCGCGGGAGCGTGAGGCGGGGGTGGCGACGGAGCGGATGCTGAGCGTCGTCCTGCCGGGCGGCGCGGAGCAGGACGTCGTCCTGGAGGCGCCCGACAACACGCCGGTGTCGATGATGGCGCAACGGCTCGGGCACTGGTGCCGCCGCCCACCGGGACCGCAGCCGCTGTTCCTCGCCGACGCCAGCCAGGTGCCCCCCGACGCCACGCTCGCGGACGTGCCCGTACGCCCCGGCACCCGGCTCTGGCTCGGCGAACCGCCCGCCGAACCGATGTGGAACCACGTCACGCCCGAGTTCATCCACCGCCAGCTCCTCAAGAAGGGCCTCGCGGAAGCGCGCGACGGCGGCACGCTCCTGGTCCCCCGCAGGCGAGGTGACGCGGACGCCATCAGGCCCGAGCGCAGTGGCTGGCGGCGGCTGCTGCCGGTCAGGCGACAGGATCCGGACAGGGAACTCGGCGACCAGCCGTGGTTCCAGGACCCCCGCAGCCTGCTCTTCGGTGAGGCACAGTTATGGCACCGGGACCCGGGCAGCGCGCCGTTCCTCCAACTCGTCCTGGGCTATGACTTCGACCTCCCCGATCTGAGGCGGCCGGTGCCGGTCATGGTGGACCTGCCCCACATCGGGGTCCTCGGTCTCGCCGGTGGTCAGGCCGGCGAGGCCGGCGCCTGGCTCGTCGCCTCCATCCTGGCCACGCACAGTCCCGCGGACGTCGACGTGCGCGTCCTGACCACCGGCCGGGACCGCCGCGTGTGGGACTTCCTCCGCCTGATCCCGCACGCCCCCTCGTCCGGCCCGCGGATCGCCTACGGCGCCGAGACGTCGGCCCGGCACATCAACGACCTCCTGAGCCGCGGCTCCACCCCGCCCGGAAGCCCTCAGCCGGCCGCGGCCGTGCTCGTCCTCGACGGGGCCCGCAAGCTGCGTGCGCTCCCGGCAGTCGCGGAACTGCTCCAGCACGGACCCGAGTACGCGGTGTTCTCGATCTGCCTGGAGGAGTACGCGCCGATGCTGCCCGCCGAGTGCCGCGCGACAGCCGAGATCGGCGCGAACCCCCGGCTGCTGCGGGAGGGAAGGCCGGTGCGGGAGGGGTGGAACGCACACCGGGCCGGCCGCGCACAGACCGATCGCATCGGCCGCATCCTGGCGCCCCTCCGCGACCCCGCCGTGTTCACGGAGCCGGCCAGCCCTCGCCTGCTCGAACTGCTCGACCTGCCAACGAACGACGTCGACGAGCAACGCCTGCGCTGGGCGGGGCCTTCCCCCGGGCTCTCCGCCCCCGTCGGCGAGTCCCAGGGCGTCCCTCTCGCCATCGATCTCGTACGCGACGGTCCCCACGCCCTCGTCGCCGGCACGACCGGCTCCGGCAAGACGGAGTTCCTGCGGACCTGGATCGCCTCCATGGCCGCCGCCCACCCGCCCGACGCCGTGTCCTTCGTGCTGGTGGACTACAAGGGCGGCAGTGCGTTCTCCGACTGTGTCCGGCTGCCGCACACCGTCGAGATGCTCTCCGACATCGACGGCTATCTCGTCGAACGCACCCTCACCGGCCTTGCCGCCGAACTCCGCAGGCGCGAGGGGCTGCTGGTGCGGGCCGGAGCCCGCGACATCACCGGCTACGCCGACCTCTACGCGGCCGGGGACGAACGCGCCCGTGACCCGCTACCGCGGCTGGTGCTCGTCGTGGACGAGGCCGCGGCGCTCATCAGCGAGTTGCCCGACTTCATCCGCGGCCTGGTGGACGTCGCGCGCCGCGGTCGCTCCCTCGGTGTCCACCTGGTGCTCGCCACCCAGCGGCCCCGCGCCGTGGCGACCACCGAGATCCGCGCCAACACGAACCTGCGCGTCGCCCTGCGCCTCGCGGGCGAGGGCGAGAGCACCGACGTGATCGACGCGCCGAACGCGGCCTGGCTCGACACGTCCGAGCCCGGGGCCGCGTATGTACGTACCGGCGCCGAGGCGCTCGTGCGGCTGCGTACCGCGCGGGTCGGCGTGCTGTCGGTGGTCGGCCCCGGCGACGAGTCGCTGGTGCGGGTGCGCAGGGCCTCGTGGGCGGGCGACGAGGACGGCGGCAGATCCCTCCGCGTCGAGCCGGAACCGACCGGGCGAACGGATCTCGCCATCCTCGTCGACGTCATCCGCGATTCCGTCGAGGCCGCCGGCATCCCCCGGCCCACGGCGCTGCTGCCGCCCCCGCTCCGCGAGGAGATCGACCTGGACGCGCTGTCCGACGGCCGGCCCGCGCCGGACGCGGACCCCGGGCGCTGGCCCGACCTGGTACCCGTGCCGATCGGCCTGGCGGACGCCCCCGACGCCCAGCGCCAGGATTTCGCGATGCTGGACCTGTCCGACAAGGCGCCGCTGTTCATCGCCGGCGGCCCGCGCAGCGGTCGCTCGCAGCTCCTGCGGACCGTGGCCGGCGCCGTCGCGCGCCGGCACAGCCTGGTCGACGTGCACCTCTACGGCATCGACTGCGGCAGCGGCGCGCTGCAGGTGCTCGGCGAACTGCCGCACTGCGGCGCAGTCGTCTCCCGCAACGAACGCGACCGGCTCACCAGGCTGCTGGACAGGCTCACCACCACCGTACGGGTCCGGCAGTCGCAGCTCGCCGCCGAGGCGTTCCCCGACGTCGCCGCACAGCGGCAGGCGGTGGCGACGCACCGGCGGATGCCGTATCTGCTGGTGCTCCTGGACGGCTGGGAAGGCTTCCAGGAAGCGCTGGAGGACGCGGAGCACGGCAAGTACGTCGACGACTGCCGCTGGCTCTTCCGGGAGGGGCCGAGGGTCGGCGTCTACCCGGTCGTCGCCGGCGGCCGGGCGGTGCTGCCCGCCTGGATCAGGAGGACGGCCGCGAACACGCTGGTGCTGCCGTTCAGTGACCGCCGCAACTACGAGGAGGCGGGCATCAACCCCCGCCGGGTACCGGAGTACCTGCCCCCCGGCCGTGCCCTTTCCGCCCAGGGCAGGGGCCGTACCGTCATGCAGGTCGCGCTCCTGCCCGGCGATCCCACGGCCCGCGGCCAGGCCGAGGCGCTGGCCCGGATCGGCGCGGCGGCCCGGGACCGGGACGCCGGGGTGGCGCTGACGCGGCGTCCGTTCCGGGTGGACCCGCTGGACTTCGCCGCCGACCGCTTTCATGTCGGCGGCGGCACGGGCCGGCCGGTGGGCCGCGACGCGGAGCTGGCGTGGCTGCGCGACAGGTACGCCACCGGCACCTCGGTCGCGCTCCTCGGCCCCCGCCGGGCGGGCAAGACGTGGGTCCTCGGCGAACTGGAGCGCCGCCTCGTCGCGGACGGCGCACGCCGGGTGCGCAAGCTCACCGTCCCGCACCGGGCCAGCCACGTCGACAACCCCGACGAGCTCGCCGCCCTCCTCGACCCCGCCGTGCGCGGCGCGACGAGCCCCGCCGAGGCCCTGCTCACCCGGGCCGGCCAGCGCGCGGCGCGCGCCGACCGGGAGGCGTTCCTGCTCGACGAGGTCGGCCGGCTCGCCGAGTACCACCCCGCGGCCGTCTCCTGGCTGCGCGACCTCGGCCAGGCGGGCGCGTGGCTCGTCTACACCGGCACCGAGAAGGACTGGCAGACCGTCGTACGGTCTGCTCTCACCGCCCCCGGCTCCAGCTTCGGCAACGACGTCGACAAGCGCATCCTCGGCCCCCTCGGCGAGCCGCACGCGCTGGCGTTCCTCACGGGCACGGCCGCGAACCTCGGCGTCGACATCGCACCCGACCGCGCGGGCGCGCGAATCCTCGCGCTGGTCGGCACCTGGCCGTTCTACCTCCAGGTGATGGGCGACGCGGTCGTACGCGCGGTCCAGGCGGACGACCGCCGCCCGCTGACGAGCGGTCCCGCACTCGAAGAGCTGTGCAGGCAGGAGCTGCTGATCGGGCGCAGCGAGCAGTTCCAGTCGCGCTGGGCGGAGATCGGCCCCGCGGGCCGTGCCGCGCTGCTGCACACCCCCGGCGCACCTCCGCCGCGGCCGGCGCCGGCGCAGCGGATGGAGCTGCGGGACGTGGGGCTGCTGCGGCCGGGGGACGTGTGGCTGGCGGACCGGCCGTTCTTCGACTGGATCGCGCTGAGCCAGGTGTCGCTGCGGGACGAGCGGTTACGGGGCGGGGTCCGCGGCGACGCCCGGCCCGCCGACGCCGCCGATCCGCCGCGGAACACCCCCGGGGCCGAGGGTCCCGCCACCGATGAGGAGTCAGCCACATGAGCCGCTTCCGGCCGAGCCGGGCCTACCAGCCCGAGCTGGACGTCCGGTTCCCCGGCGACCACGTGCCCGGCTGGGCGCGGCCCCTGGTCGAGGGCCAACTGCCCAACTCCGCCGCGTGGCTGGTGGAGCTGCCCCGCCGGGCGGGCAAGACGTGGCTGGCGCACGCCGTCGAACGGGCCCGCGCCGGCCGGCCGTCGCTCCGGGTGGACCTGCGCTCGGCCGCCGGGGCGGTACGGCGCCGGGGGCTCGGGTGTCTGACGGGCGGCAAGCAGCCGCCCCGGGTGGAGCCGGGGTGCGTGGTGCTGGTCGACGAACCGGCGCTGGCCCGCGGCGCGGACGGCGGCGGCCGGGCCCGTGCGCCGCACACCGCCCCCGACGCGCAGGGCGTGCCCGCACCCCCCGCCCTCGGCGGAGTCGATCCCGCGGCGCTCGCCGCCGGGCTGGAGCAGGTACGGGACGCCGGCGCCGTGCCCGTCGTCTTCGCCACCCCCGCCGAGCAGTTGCTGCTCGCCCCGCACCTCGGCGCCGACGCGCCCAAGGACGTGCTGCGCCCGCCGCGGCTCGCCGACGACGAATGCGCGCGCATGGCCGCCCGCGACCCGCAGTGGGCGCCCGGGGTCGTGGCGTTGCTGCGGGCGGCCGAACCGGGGTGGCTGCAGACCCCGTTCCTCCTCGAACTCGCGCTGCAGACCGCCGAGGAGCACCCCGCGCTCCGGGCCGACGCCGCGCGGCTGGCGACGGCCGCGTACGACGAGGCGTGCGGGCGGCACCAGTATGTGCCGCAGTGGTTCCACGACGGCCTCGCCGCCGAGCACCGCGCCGCGCTGCGCGCCCGGCGGTGGCACGACGCGGGGGTGGAAGTGGCCGTACGGGCCGCGCACATCCCGCCGGCGGACGACCCCGTGCTCGTCCGCCACCTGCCCGGCGTGCTGCGCATCCACCACGTCACCGACCTCCACCACGGCGGCGGGCTGCGCGCCAACGTCGACGCCAAGGACACCTCGCAGGCCGGGCAGCGGCTCGCGGAACTGGCCGGCGCCGGCTCACCGCTGGACGCGTACCTGGACCACGTACGCCAGCTCGCCGGCCAGGGCCGGGCGCCGCACCTCGTCATCGCCACCGGCGACCTCGTCAACCGGCCCGTCGACGCCGACGGCGAGACGGCGCTCGCCTGGCTGCGCGCGCTGCAGGACCAGCTCGCCGGCCACGCCGACCTGCGCCCCGACGACCCGCGGGTGCTCCTCACCGGCGGCAACCACGACGTGTCGTGGGAGCGGTGCCTGGAGGAGGACCCGCAGGCACGGCACCGCTGGTTCGCCCGCGTCTTCGCCGACTACCCCCACCCCGACCTGCACGAACCCGACCCCGCGGCCCGCCGGGTCTACGTCACCTATCCGGACGCCGGGCTGCGGGTCGCGCTCCTCGGCACCGCCGAGTCCGGCGGCGAACCGGCACACGACCGGGACCGCGAGCGGCTGGAGCGGTTCCGCGCGACGTACGTGGCGGCGGCGGACGCGGCGGACGCGGACGCCGTACGCCGCATCGTGCTGGAGTTCGAGCGCCACGACCCCGGCGTCATCGCCCGCGGCGTACTCGACCGGCTCACCCGCGAACCGGGCTACGTCACCCTGGCGGCCCTGCACCACCCGCTGTCGCCGGTGCCGGCGGTGGAGATCGCCCCGTACGCGGGAGTGGTCAACGCGGGCCAGGCGAAGTGGACGCTGGCGGAGGCCGGCACCGCCCTGGTCCTGCACGGCCACACGCACCTGGGCTTCACCGCGGCCGAACGCCTGCTGGGCACCGCCCGCCCCTGGACCACCCGCATCGCGGGCGCCCCGGCGCTGGGCAGCCGCGAGTCGGACGAGCGCAACGGGTACAACGAGGTCTTCGTCGCCCGCGAGGGCGGCGACCACGTGGTGGCACTCCGCACGGTCCGCTACGAGGCCGGCACCTGGACCCCGGGCCCCGCCGCCGGCTTCACGCCGGGCGCCCCGGACGAAACCCCGCTGACGGTCCTCTGCGGAGACCCCGCCTGACCCCGGGCATGCGGCCGAACAGCCGGACGGCCGGCGCGCGGTGCGCTCGACGGCACCGCGGGGCCTGGGGAGGTCCTCGGCCGGTTTCCGCGTCCTGCGACCGTGCCGTGCGGGGCTGATCGCCCGCCGTGCGGGGTCCATCGCCGCGTGACCTGCCGTGAGGGCACCCCGTGGCGCACGAGCCCGATCGGCCCGCGCGGCAAGCGTTCCCCGGACCGTGCCCCTACGACGCCCAGGTCCCGCAGCGGACCCGGCTCAGCCGCCCGCGGCACGGACCCCCGGACCGGGTCCCCGCGAGGCCCGTGTCCCGCGCCGGACCCGGCTCAGCCGTGCGCCGCTTCCTGCCCGGCCCGCAGCCCCTGCTGCTCCTCCGGGCCGGGGCCCGGCTCCGCGCCACCCGCACCGCCGGCCGCCGCCGCACCGTCCCCTTCGCCGGCGACAAGGCCCAGCGCACCCGGGTGCACGGACTCCCGCACCGCCGCGTACTGCTGCCGTACCGCCTGGCCCAGCGCCAGGTCCTCGTCCGCGTCGAACGTCTCGTGCGGTCCCGTCTCCCACACCGGCGGCGTCTCCGCGCCGAGCCGGCCCTCCGCGACGCCCAGGGCCCACGCCGCCTGGCGGGCGGCGCCGAGGGCCGCGTAGTCGGCGGACGCCGGGACCACGACCTGGGCCTGGAAGACGGCCGGCGCCAGCGCCTGCACGGCCGGGAGGCCCGCCGCGGCGCCGAGGAGGAAGACACGGCGTACGGTCACGCCCCGGGCGCGCAGCACCTCAAGGGCGTCCGCGAGGCCGCACAGCATGCCCTCGAACGCCGCGCGCGCCAGGTGCTCGGGGCGCATGCTCTCGCGGCGCAGGCCGTGCAGGGAGCCGGCGGTCTGCGGGAGGCTCGGGGTGCGCTCGCCGTCGAGGTACGGCAGCAGGACGAGCCCGTGGGCGCCGGGGGTGGAGGTCAGCGCCAGCTCGGAGAGCCGCTCCAGGTCGGTCGGCGCCAGGCCCAGCAGCTCGGCGGCGCCGCGCAGGGCGCGGACGGCGTTGAGGGTGTGGACGACCGGCAGGTGCCTGCCGGTGGCGTCGGCGAGCGCGGTGACGGTGCCGCCCGCGTCGGGCAGCGCCGCGTCGTGGACGGCGTAGACCGCGCCGGACGCGCCGAGGGTGACGACCGCGTCGCCGGCGCCGAGGCCGAGGCCGAAGACGGCGGCCATGGTCTCGCCGGTGCCGGCGGAGATCAGCAGTCCCTCGGGGGTGCGGCCGGCCGCCTCGGCGGGTCCGAGCACCTCCGGCAGGCCCGCCTCGTGACCGAGGGCCAGCTCGACGAGGTCGCGGCGCCACTCACCCGCGTGCGCGGACCAGTAGCCGGTGGTGGAGGCGGAGCCGCGGTCGGTGGTGCGGCGGGGCGGCTTGCCGAGCAACTGCCAGACCAGCCAGTCGTGCGGCGTCATGAGCTGCGCGGTGCGCTTGGCGTGGTCCGGCTCGGTGGCGGCGAGCCTGCGGAGCTTGGTGACGGGCAGCTTGGCGTCCGGCACGGCACCTACGGCTTCGGCCCACGCCGCCCGGCCGCCGAACTCGCCGACGAGGTCGGCGGCGGCGCCCTGGGCCCGCTTGTCGTTGCCGGTGAGCGCGTGGCGTACCGGCGCGCCCGTGGCGTCGAGCGGGATGACGGCGTGCTGCTGGGCGGCGACCCCGATGGCCTGCACGCCCTCCAGCACCCCGCCGTCCGCGGCCTCGCCGAGCGACAGGAGCCACGTCTGCGGATCGGCTTCGTAGGCCGCCGCCGTCTCGTCGGCGGACCCGGATACCGGGTGCGGGGCGTAACCCTGCTTGAGTACCGCGCCGGTGTCGGCGTCGCAGACGACGATGTTGGTGCCTTCAGGCGAGCTGTCCAGACCGGCGACTATCCCCATGCCGCAGATGATGCCCTATCGGCGGGGCGTCCCGGGCACCGGCGCGGTTTCGGCCGCGGGACCGGCCGGAACCGGCCGGAACCGGCCCGCCGGGCACGCGGCGCGAACCGCCGCGTGCACGGCGGGCGGCCCCGGGGTCAGGTGTTGGTCGTACCCCAGTCGTCGGGCTCCTCGCGCCGGCCGCGGCTGCCGTTCGCGTGTCCGTTGCCGTGGAGGAAGTGGACGCGCGAGGCGACGTTCTCCGGGACGACGTCCGCGAACTTCGTGGAGAGCGAACTCGCCGCCTTGGTCACGGCGTCCCGGCTGGTCAGCGCGGCGGCCTCGGCGGCGTTACGCACCGCGGGCGACTCGCTGAACTGCTGCGCCGCCTTCCGCAACTGCTCGTAGCGCTCGCGTCCCGCCCGGCTGCCCAGGACATACCCGACCGCGATCCCCGCAACGAAGCTCACCCGGTACCGCATGGTCTCCACCTTCCCTCGTACTGCCTCGACCGGGCTGTTCCGCCCTGCCGTCACCGATACGGGTACCCGGAGGAGCGGAGGGGTGAATACCGATTTCGGAGCGGACCCAGCCATGCGCTAATGTATGGCGAGCAGCACAGGAGCGCCCCCCGGGAGATCGGAAGGGCCTCCGTGCGGAGCAGTCCTCCGTAGCTCAATCGGCAGAGCAGCCGGCTGTTAACCGGCAGGTTACTGGTTCGAGTCCAGTCGGGGGAGCAGGTACGCGAAGGCCCCGACCGGGGCCTTCGCCCCTTTTTTCTGCCCGTACGCCCCCCATGGCCCCACCGCCGCCCCCCGGAACCGGAAGCGCCCTGCCCGCGTCCTTCCGGGCATGCGCAGCGGCCCGGCCCCCTCCCGACAACGGGGTCTCCGGGCGACAGATCGTATGAGCGGCTATGCTGCGGCAGACGGCGCGCACATCTGTACGTGACGCGCCGTACGGGGCGGTAGCTCAGCCGGTTAGAGCAACGGACTCATAATCCGTCGGCCGTGGGTTCGAGTCCCACCCGCCCCACCTGGAGACCCCTCAGAGGGATCGTTTCGACCCGCGGTTCCCGCTGAGTTCTCATCAGCGTCCGCTCCGTGGAGAGTCGCGGAGGCCGTGAGCCGGCCCGCTGCCGGCCCGGCCCCGAAGTCCGCCACACGGCGTTCGCCCCGCGCGGGGACGGCTCGCGCCGGCGGAAGGCGCCGGAGGCCCTGGACACCTCGGGCACGAACTCGGGCAGGAAGATGCCACCCCGGTCGGCCATGCCGGGGGCCGGGGACGGCGCGGACGGGTTCATCCCGGGCAGCGTCCCGCGCCGGCTGAAGGCCGCGGGGTGGCACCAGCCCTCGGGGGGAAGGGGGGGTAACCCCTACCAAGGACGGGGGGAACCCCGATCGTGCCGGGGCCGGAAGATTCGTACCTTCGTGGGTGTTACCGCCAGCGGTGCACACCGACCTCGGAGGACCCCGTGATGCAGCTCCCCAGCCCCCCGGCCGTCGCGGCGTTCGCCCGGTTCGTGGCCTGCGGTGGCGGTGTCGGGCTGGCCTCCAGCACTGCGCTCGTGCTGCTCGACGGGGCCCTGCCGATGATGGTCGCCAACGCGCTGATCACCGTGGTCTCGACGGTGCTGGCCACCGAGCTGCACGGCCGGGTGTCGTTCCGCAGCGGGCGCCGCGGCTGGCGCGTACACCTGCAGTCGGCGCTGACGGTCGCCGTGTGCTACGCCTTCACCACCGTCGCCCTCCTGGCTCTCCACGCGGCCCAGCCGAACCCCTCGGTCGCCGCCGAGCAGGCCGTCTACCTCTCCGCGTCGGCCCTCGCGGGCATGGGCCGCTTCGCGATACTCCGCGCGGTGGTCTTCGCCGACGCCCGCCGCACGCGCACCCCGGCCCTCGCCAAGGCGACCGTGACGATTGCCGCATAGCGCCTACGCGGGCTCGGACGCCGGTGCCTTCACCCGCGCTCGCCCGTGAGTCGGGCACGACCTCGCCGATGGTGCGGCGGATGCGCTGCGGCTCGGCTCTCCCGACCCGGTGCCCACGCGGCACTTGAGCGGAACGCGAGTAGCCGGGTGCACAGTGGTCACGCACGAGTTGGGCCTTGTCCCCGCGCGCGCCTCACCCGCCGACCGCGTCTGTCACATCAAGGGGCCGGAAGGTATCTTGATGCCGCGCACGGATCAAGGCGCCCGCAGTCGCCCGAAGTCCTCGGCCGTACCCTCACGGCTCTCCGGACCCGCTCTACCTGGCCATGGGCCAGCGGACCAGGGATGCACCGCGGGAAATCCCCGCCAATTTCCACCGGTAAGGAGCACATCGCCTCATGACCGAGCAGCACCGCCACGGCCTTCGTGTCGTGGATGACTTCTACCGTGCCCTGCGGGCCAAGGACATCGACGCGTTCGCGGAACTCTGGACGGCGGATGCGGTGTACCGGGTGCCGGCCACCCCGGACGGTGTGCCTGGTGAGTTCGCCGGGCGCGATGTCATCGTGGCCGGGCTGGGCGGGTTCTTCACGTTGTTCGGCGAGGTGCGGCTGACGTGGGACGCCGAGCCGATGGCGGACCCGCAGAAGGTGCTGGCCACCTGGACGATGGAGGTCGATCTGCTCGCCGGTGGCACCTACCGCAACCGGGGGGCCTCGCTCTTCCGCCTTGAGGAGGGCCGGATCGCGGAGTTCTCGGAGCACGTGGACACCGCCGCGTTCCTGTCGGTCTTCTCCGCCCGGGCGGGGGCGGTGCGCCGCTTCTTCGAGCTGTTGCAGGAGAGGGACTTCCAGGCGTGGTCCGAGCTGTGGCACGAGCACGGGACGCTCACCATGCCGTACGCGCCGCAGGGGCTTGCGTCCCTGATCGAGGGCAGGAGCGAGATCGCCGCGGTCTACCGGCGGCTGTTCGCGGTGTACGAGAAGGCCGAGACGGAGCTGACGGGTGTGCACCCGGCGGTGGGCTCCGATACGGTCTGCGTGCAGTACAAGGTCCGCGCAACGCTCCGCGGCGGTTCGGCATACGCCGGCGAGAACATCGCCCTCTTCCGCTTCCGGGACGGGCTGATAAGCGCGTGCCACGACTACTTCGACCCACGTCGCTTCCAGGACGTCGTCGACGCGCTGCCCGGCCCGCATCCGCGGTGAGCGGCAACAGATCACTCAGAGGAGAAGCAGGGCAATGAGTTCCGTGGACAAAGACTTACGAGGCGGGTCAAGCGGGGCGGCCGGGCCGGCCGGCGGGGACCCGCGGCGGTGGCTGGCGCTGGCCGTGGTGGCGGCCATGCAGTTCATGCTTGTCATGGATATCACGATTGTGAATGTCGCCCTCCCCGATATCCAGTCCAGCCTGGACTTCTCCCCCGAGAATCTGGCCTGGGTGGTCAACGCCTATGTCCTGGTGGCCGGCGGGTTCCTGCTGCTGGGCGGGCGCCTGGCCGACCTGTTCGGCCGCCGGCGCATGTTCATGGCCGGCGTGCTGGTCTTCGGCGTGGCCTCGGCCGCCTGCGGTGCTGCGGCCAACTCCGGGATGCTCGTCGCCAGCCGCTTCGTCCAGGGCCTGGGCGAGGCCCTGGCCGGGCCCGCGGCACTCGGCCTGATCCCCGTGCTCTTCCCCGACCGCAGCGAACGGATGAAGGCCCTGGGCATCTGGGGCGGCCTGTCGGCGGTGGCCGGGGCGGTCGGCTCGGTCGTCGGCGGCACGGTCACCGACCTGATCAACTGGCGCTGGATCTTCTTCGTGAACATCCCCATCGCGGTCATCGCGTTGATCCTGGTGCCGCGCGTGATGGCCGAGAGCCGCATGACCGGCAGGAGCCGCCGCCTGGACACGGTCGGGGCGCTCTCCGCGACCGGCGGCCTGGTCGCGGTGGTCTACGGCCTGCTCCAGGCCGCCGAACACTCCTGGGGCTCGGGCGAGGTACTCCTGCCGCTGCTCGGCGGCCTGGCCCTGCTGGTTTTCATGGTCGTCTGGGAGGCCCGCACCGCGGACCCGATGATCCCCCTGCGGTTCTTCGCCAACCGCACCCGCGTGACCACCAACGTGGTCAGCGTCGCCATCTTCGCGGCGTTCTTCACCTACATGTTCCTGTTCACGCTGTACGTCCAGCAGGTCCACGACTATTCCCCGATGAAGACGGGCCTCGCCTACATCCCCCTGACCATCATGGCGGTCGTCGGCGCGGGCACCGCCACCGTGCTCATGCCCCGCATCGGCGTGAAAGCGGTGATGGCCACCGCCTTCTTCGGCGGCGCCGCGGCCCTCCTTCTCGCCGCCGCCAGCTTCGCCGCCGACGCCACCTTCACCAGCGGCTTCATGCCCGGCCTGATCCTGTTCGGCTTCTTCAACGGCCTGGCCTTCCCCGCCCTGATCAACGGAGCACTGCACGGCGTCACCGGCCAGGACTCCGGCCTGGCCTCCGGCGTCCAGACCGCCATGCAGCAGACCGGCGCGGCCCTCGGCCTGGCCACCCTGGTCCCCATCGCCTTCCGCTACGTCACCGACCACATCGAAGACGGCACGTCCCCGGAAGTGGCCCAGACCGACGGATACGCACTGGCCTTCCGCATCGGCGCCGCCGTACTCATCGTCGCCGCGGTGGCCATCCTGGCGCTGCTGGAAAAGGTGAGCGCCGAAACCCGCGACCCGCTCGCCGAAGCAGCAGAGGCGGCCACCGGCGAGGAGGTTGTCGACCCCGCCCCCAGCCGGTGACCGCGGCCTACGGCATGGGGTTCATCTGAGGACCTTGCCCAGTACTTCCCGCTGGAGCGGGCCGAACTGGAAGTAGGAACCGACGTTGAACCACGTGTCGTCGGGCGACCATTTGACGATCGAGATGCTGAACCGCTCGCCGTCGTAGGTGTACGGCGTGCCCGTCACGAACCGCACGATCTCCGGCTCCACCCGGGGCCGGATGGTCGGCAGGTCCAGGCTGCGGGCGAAGCTGATGCGGTCGATCTTCGAGGATTCCCAGCCGAGGGTGGGGTAGGCCCTGAAGATCTTGCTGGAGGATTCCACCAGTTCTTCGTCCGGCTCCAGCACCCCGAACTCGTGCAGGAGCGACGAAATGGTCTTGGCCTCAAGGCCGTTCGGGAACGTGAAGAACGGGTTGATGGTCCGCTTGTGGTAGTCGATCGAGAGCATCGCGACTTTGTCCAGGCCGTGCCGGGCGAAGAGTTCGGCGTTGTCGGCCAGCGCGCGCGGCATGGAGGGGAGGGCGGCGAGCTGTGCCACCGTCTGCAGGTCACGGGGGAAGTGCACGTAGATCTTGTTGAAACCGGCGATGACCCCGAAGTCGATGAGGCATTCGTCGACGGAGACGCGCTCCTTGAGGTCGGAGAGCAGGGTACTGACGGGATGGTCGGTCTGCGGGACGAATCCGTGCGTCAGCGCATGGGTATAGGGATCGTCTATCGCCCGGGGCACCTGGATGGTGAGGTCGAGGTCTCCCGCGTGCCCCTCGCCGGCCGACGCGCTGAAGATGACCCCGCCCTCGAAGGGCCCGAACGCTTCCAGAATCGGCCGGACCGTGCCGGGTGAGCAGGTCAGGTTCAGCAGGCCGGCGGCCTCCTCGATGGCCGAGTGGACCGTTTCGATGTCGGCTTGTGCGGACATGTGCGTTCTCCTTTTGCGGCTTAACTGTGCGCGGTCTTCTCGGACACCAGTGCGGCGGCCTTGGCGGCGGTCCCGGCGGTGGCCAGTTCTTTGCCGTCCACCTCGACGCCGTACTGTTTCGTCAGGATCACAGCCAGCTCGATCAGGACCAGGGAATCCAGGTCGAGGCTCTGGAAGTCGGTGTTGGCTGCCGTGCCGGCGGGAACGTCGAAGTGGGTCGTGAGAACGTCGAGGACGGCTTCGGGCTGAACGGACGTGTGGCTCGTCATGGCGCTTCCTCTCCGGAGGAACGGCGGTCAGGCGAGGGCGATCTCCGGCCAGGTGATCGCGACAGAACCCCATGCCAGGCCGGCCCCGAAGGCAGTCAGGAGCAGCCGGTCGTGGAGCTGGAACCGGCCCTTCGCCGCGGCATCCGCCAGCGCCAGCGGAATGGAGGCGGCCGAGGTGTTGCCCACCTGGTCGATATGGCAGACCAGGCGTTCCCTGTCCACGCCCAGCTCTCGGGCCAGCGCATGCAGGATGCGCAGGTTCGCCTGGTGGCCCACCACATGGTCGACTTCGTCAACGCCCCAGCCCACCTTGGCGAGTACGGCTGACGAGGACTGCGCCATCCGGTTGACCGCGTGGGAGAAGATCTCCTTGCCGTGCATGTAGAGGTACTGGTCGTCCGGCTCTATCGGACGGATGGAGCGGGGCCGGGAGCCGTTGCCCGGGATGCCGACCAGGTCCTTGAGAGTGCCGTCCGAGCCCAGGTCCACCGTCTGTACCGCGCCGGCCTCGTCGCTGGTGCCGCGGCGCAGCGTCACGGCACCGGCGCCGTCGCCGAAGATCACCGCCGTGCCGCGGTCGGCGGGGTTGAGGAAGGGGCGGAAGGTCTCCGCACCGACGACGAGGGCGCGCTCGGCGTACCCGGCCACCAGGGCGGCGGACGCGGTGGCGAGCGCGTAGACGAACCCCGTGCAGCCGGCCGACACGTCCAGGGCGGCGACCGTGCCGAGGTCGAGCCTGGCGGCGACGTCCGGGGAGATGGCGGGGCACTGCTGGTCGGGGGTCGTGGTGGCCACGATCACCATGTCGATGTCGCCGAAGCCGCCGGAACCCGCCGACTTCAGTGCCCGGTGACCCGCCTCGACGGCGAGGTCGCTGGTGGCGACGCCGGGGTCTGCCCAGTGCCGCTGGCTGATGCCGGTGCGCTGGACGATCCATGCGTCGCTGGTGTCCATCCGGCGGGAGAGTTCTTCGTTGGGCACCGTCCGGGGCGGCACATAGGCGCCCAGCCCGGTGAGGACGGCGGCGGGCCTGCTCATCGCCCCTCACCTCCCCGAACGCCGTGCTCCGGCGAGGAGCCGAGGAGATGCACGACGGACGCCCGGGCCTGTATGCCGTGCAGGGCGCCGCTCAGCTCGGCGGACCGCCAGGTGCCGGACGCAGAGGGCAGCATCCGGGGCTGCTTGAGCCGGGCCGTCACCGCGTCGTCGCCCCGGACCGGCGGCGCGCTCGTGCCGGCCGTGATGCTGGCGCGCCGCATCCAGAGGTTGTTGCTGTCGGCCCGGTCGAGCCCGTCCAGCGTGTAGAGCAGGACCTGACCGAGCTGCATGGCGACGAGGAAGGCGTCGAGCATGGTGGCCCGCGCATCGTCCCGGGCGGCCTCCGTTCCGTCCGGGATCAGCGCGACCCGAGCGGACGCCTGAAGGCTCTCCTCGCCGTCGCCCGTGACGTTCACTCCGGTGAGCAACTGCTGCCGCGCACCGCACGGGACGCCGTAGGGCCGGTCGTTCCAAGGGCCGGGCAGTTCCTGGGCAAGGTGGTACGTCCTGCGGGTGCCGCTCGCGCGGTGACCCGCGCCGTGCACCGCGTGCACCCGTGCCGAGAGCGAGCCGACGCGGCAGTCCAGGGTGGTCGACCACGTCTCGCCGCCGGTCTCGGCGGTGACGAGCCGGCCGCTCACCGGGAATGTCTCCAGGCCCTCCTCGTCCGGGCTCGAACCGGCCTTCATGTCGACGGACCGCACCTCGAAGCGGGCGCCGGGGCCGAGCGCGTACGTGTGAGCCGCGTACAGGCCGGTGAGCTGGGCGGCGAAGAGCATGACGTCGATGGAGCTGAGATGGGGCTTCTGCTGGCGTTCGCCTTTGCGGGACCAGGCGTCGGGCATGGCGAGATGGGCCATGGCCTCGATGCCCGCGGCGCCTGCGGCGCCCGGCGATATCGTGAGATCGGTCAGCGAGTGTTCGACCCGTTTGAATCCTTCGCCGAGGAATCGGCTGTCGCGGGGGCCGAGGAAGTCGTCGATGGACGCGAATTCGAGGGATGGCACAAGGGCTCCTGTTCCCGTCGAAGAACCACTCCTGCGCGCTCGGCGGCGGGAGTGGCCGGCGCTCACCGCGTCAGGCGGTGAAGGCCTCGGCGATGGCGTAGCTGTCTTCGTACATGTGGTAGCGCGTGATCTTTTCGTCGACGACGGTGAAGTGCAGCGCATAGGCATGGCTGAAGGTCTTCTTGGTGGCCAGGACGCCGAAGGCGGACTCGGCCAGGACCACCGCGTGCTGCCCGTCGATGAGGCGGGCATGCAGAACAAAGCTCTGCGGCTCGGTGAGCACCTCGGGAAAGATCCCGAAGAACGCGGAGATCTCCTCTTTGGTGGAGCGGGTACCCGTCCAGGGCACGTCCGGGCTTCCCGCCACCCGGAAGTCCACCCGGTCGGCGAACAACTCGAGCAGACCGGGCAGATCGCCCGAGGCGAACCTCTCGAAGAACAGGTCCACGATCGCCCCGGTGGCCGTCCGCTGCTGCACTGTCGTCATGTCAACTCTCTTACGTGAGATAGGACTGGGGTTTACCGGGCGGCAAGGGCGGCGCGCCCCGCCAGGTGGATCGCCGTCATCTGGGCGACGCGCCCGCCCAGGTACTCGGCCGTGGCGATATCCGCCTTGTGCACGTCCTCCGCGGGCAGGTCGCCCAGCAGGGTGCCGGCGGCACCGTTGAAGTAGCCCAGGCGGTTCAGGTCGTCCTCGCTCTCATGGCTGAGGTGCCAGCCGGGCAGCAGCCCCAGGCTGACCCAGATCATCCCGTGCTGGGCGCCCAGGGTCGCGAAGTAGCCCAGGGTGGTGTCCTTGTCGCCCGCCTTGCAGGCACTGATCGTGAACCCCGACCCCAGCTTGTCCTTCCACGCCTGCCGCCCCCAGCGTTTGTTGGTCGTCTGGGCGAAGCTGTGGAACTGCCCCGACGCCGATCCCATGTAGGTGGGCGCCCCGAAGACGATCGCGTCGGCCTCGTCCAGGGCCGCCCACTTGGCATCGTCCATGACCTCGACGGTCACCATGGACACCTGGGCGCCCGCACTCTCGGCACCGGCCTGGACGGACTGCGCGAGCACCTCGGTATGGCCGTTGCCGGAGTGGTAGGCAATGGCCATTTTCGGTGTTTCTACCATTGATTGTTCTCCTCTCAGGATGCGCCGCATCCGTTCACGTGCGGGTGCGGGGGCGATTCACGAGCGGGCCGCGGCGCGCTCGTGCTCCATGCGGAAGTCCTGACGGTCGTACTCCTGCCGGGCCAGTTCGATGGCCTCGGCCGTGCCCATCACGGGCGTCCACCCGAAGATTCCGGCGATGGTCTCCAGCCGCTCCGCCATGGAGCCGCTGACCACGTGGTACGGGATCTGGAGCTCTTCCAGCGTGGCGAGCAGCATCCTGTCGATGGTCGTGCGGAACTCGTTGTTCATCGGCCGGTGCCCGTCGGCCGTGATCGGCAGCTCGTGGCGCAGGTGGACATACGCGTCGTAGGTGGCCTTGACGTGCTGCTTGAAGACCTGGCCGTACTGCTCGACGACCTTGCCGAAGAAGACCATCTCCTCCTTGGTCGTGGCCGCGAGGCCGTTCCCGCCCGTGGCGGTGGCGTTGGGGTTCATGCCGTACCGCAGCCTCCCCTCCCCGTACAGCCACTCCTGCAGGGAGGATCCATCAGAGATGAAGTCGTTGCCGAGCAGGGCTTCTTGCACGGCACGCCCGGTATGGCGGCGCATGGTCAACTGGAGGAACTGTGCCGGCGTCACGTCCGCCAGCCTCACCCCCGGCAGCGCCTGCGGCATGATCTCCCGAATCGTGCGGGCCAGCGAGCGCGGCATGCCGGTGTAGTGCGACAACGCCATTACCGTCGAGGTCTTGCCCGAGGAATACGTCCCGGACACGGAAATCTTCATAGGGGTCTCCAGCTCCGAGGCAGCACCTTGCCGGCCGCAAGACGCCGCCTCATGGGCGACAGTCACTGAGGACATGCGAAAAGGAGTCCGCGCACGGCCGGTCGCGCGACCTTCGTCGCGGTCGGACGGCCTGGGGGATCAGGTATATGCAGGCGGCACTCGGTCGTTGCCGCGCGTGGGGCAGCGCCTCACGCCTGATGCGCATCCGCTCCTGTCGGTGCAGGCCGGGGGCTCGGTGCTCAGTTCCCCGACGTGGACCAACTTTCGGGCAGGGAAGATCCGCCGCAATAGTGACACGTTCCCCAGCGCACGCCAAGCGCGCCCGTCTGTGACGCAGATCACGCCAACCGTGGGGTTCTGCGGGCCCTCGGAGGGCAAAGGTTTTGCCCGTAGTCGATCTGTCCGGTTGCTCAGGTGACGCCGAGGGCTCTCGGCGGGTTTCGCCCGACTGCTGCAGCCGCTGCCGCTGGTGAGCGCTGCTCCCGGTATGCGGGCCGTCAGCCGGTCAGCGTACGGGCGGGGTGCCCACCGGAAGGAAATCCAGCGGTGGAGAGTCGAGGTTCCGGTACGGCGCACGCGGGTCGACGCCCGCGTGGCGCAGGGCCGCCGCGACCGCGTCGGCCTTCGGCCCGTCGCCTCCGCCGAGGGCGTGGTCCACCAGTCCGGTGGCGACGGCCATGGCACGGTGCTCCCCGAAGCTCAGTCGCCGGCCCGCCCCTTCCGCCGCGGGCGGTTCCCAGGCGACGGCGGTGCCGGGCGCGAGCCTTGCGGCGAAGGCGGACACACCCGCGCCCCGGCCCTGCAGGCCCGAGCACGACGAGGCCACGTCCACCGCCGCGCTCCAGTCGCCGGAGCCCAGATAGACCACCAGGCCGTCGCGGCGAGGGAGGAACGCCGACGACGAGCTGACCTTGGCCCGGTACGGGACCCCCCGGTCCTCCAGGCGGCGGAGCACCGCCGACCACACGGCGGGCACGGCTTCGGCGGTGTCGAGGTGCACGTACACCCGCAGCAGGGGTGCCCCGCCAGGACCGCCCCGGCTGCCGTCGGCCAGGAAGTAGCCCGGTGACAGGGCGGGCCTGGCGGCGGGCAGCGCGACGCTCACCCGGCCCTCGTCCGCCTCTCCCCGCACGCGTTCGGCCGGCACCCGGACACGCACGCCCCCGATGTCGGCGAGCAGTTCCCCCGCCCGCCATTCCGCCGGCCGCGCACGTACGACCGTGTCCCGGTGCGGCATGGCGGCCAGGAGCCGGGATTCGACGGCCGGGTCCCGCCGGGCACCGGACATCCAGGTCTCGGGCCCGAGCGCGAGCCCCGCGTGCAGCCGCTCGTAGACGGCGAGTTGCAGCCGCATCCGGAGGTGTTGCGGTCCCTCGGCGACCAGTTCCTCCCCCCAGGCCAGGGCCGAGCGTCCGCCGCGGCGGACGGACACCCGGGACAGCGCGTCCCTGACGGCGCCGGGCAGCGGATCATCCGCGTGGGTCATCGAACCCCTCCGTCCCTGTGAGCCTGGCGAGGTCCCCGGGGGCCAGGAGAGCGGTCCGGGCCATCCCGAACACGGCGTGGTGGAACGCCCCGAGCCGCACCATGCCGGCGCCGTGGGTGAGCAGCCGGTCGAGAAGGTGCCATCCCGCGAACGACGCGGCCCGCTGCGGCAGACCGGGGTCGTCCGGTGCCCGGACCGCGCAGTAGCCGCGCCAGAACGCCGTCATCAGCGGCTGCACGCCTGCCAGTTCGGCGGCCACCTGCGCCGGGCCGCCGGCGGGGCGCTCCCCGGCGCGGGCCGGCCGGTACGCGGCCGCCATGGCCTCGAACAGCCACTCGCCCAGCACCGCGCCGATGTCGCGTGCGGCGTCGGCGACGCGGAACTCCTCCCAGTCCACGAGATAGGCCGTGCCGTCGAGGAACAACACCTGATCCAACCGGACATCGCAGTGCGCCGGGACGCAGCGGACCTCGCGTTCCCGGCGGCGCAACGCCCGCACGGCGTCACAGAGCCCGGCATCCCGCTGCAGCAGCCGCCACAACTGGATCTCGGCCCCGCTCGCACCCGTGTACCAGGACAGCGGGATGGCCTCCAACTGCTCCGCCGGCGGGAGCACCAAGGTCCCGGGGTCGAGCGACGCGTCCTCCTGCGGCCCGGGTGGCGGGGCCCGGTGGAGCGAACCGACGGCCTCGCCCACGTCCCGGGCGGCACCGGGCCCGAAGCGGCTCTTCCGCACCAGCTCGTCCGCGGTGACCGCGGGCGCCAGCAGTTCGTGGACCACCAGGCGCTCCTCTTCGTCGACACCCAGGAGCGCCGGCCGGTGCACACCCGGAAGGTGCAGGTTCTCCACAGCGCGTACCCGCGCCAGGCCCGGGACGGTCTCGCGCTTGACGAAGACGCCGCGGCCCTCGGACGTCATGCCGGAGCACTTGTCGTGACGGCCCGGATGTGCCGCCACCGATTCCGGCACGAGCGCGCCCAGGCCGAGTTTCGCCAGACAGGCGTCGACGATGCCGAGATCGAGTACGGGCGCATTCCACGGCCGGATCATGCAGTGCATTCTGCTGCCGTGACATACACGCGATATACGCGCCCGCTACGTTCCGCGGAGAACCGCGGCAAAGTCGGCGGCAGTCTGCCCTAAGGTGTTGAGCGTGCCGACCGATATCACCGAGGCGGGACGTACTCTTGCCGACCCCCACGCCTATGCCGAGGAAGTCAGGCTGTATTCGGCGCTTTCGCTGCTGCGCCGGGAATCTCCGGTGCACTGGGTCGACGCGCCCGGATACAACCCGTTCTGGGGAGTGACGCGGCACGCCGACATCCAGGACGTCGAGCGCCGCAGCGCCGTCTTCCGCAACGGACCCCGGCCGATGCTCGTCAGCAGCGCGATGGACGAGATCAACCGCCGGCGGGAACGCGCCGATGCACTGCTGCGCCCGCTCGTGCACCTCGACGGCGCCGAGCACAGCACGATGCGCTCGGTCACCGCCGACTGGTTCCGGCCGCCGAGGCTCAGGCGCCTCGACCGCACCGTGCGCACCCTCGCGCGTCGTGCCGTCGACCGCATGGCGCGGATCGGGAATTCCTGCGACTTCGTCGGCCAGGTCGCGGACGTCTACGCCCTCCAGGTCCTGCTGTCCCTTCTCGGGATTCCCGAGAGCGAACACGAGACGCTCTTCCGTTTCACCCCTGCCGCCCGCCGCTCGCTGTCCCGCCGGGACAGGCAGGCGGCGATGGACGACTTCCACGCCTACTTCTCGGAGCTGGCGGCACGTCGCCGTGGCCATGCCGCGGACGACCTGGCCTCGGTCATCGCCAACGCCGACATCGCCGGCCGGCGGCTCACCCCGCGCCAGACCCTCGCCCAGTACGTCATCATCATCGCGGCCGGCCACGACACCACCAGCGCCACCCTCGCGGGCGGCCTGCACGCACTCATCGGGCACCCCGGCCAGCTCCGCCTGCTCCGCGACGATCCGGGATTGCTGGACACGGCGGTCGAGGAGATCATCCGCTGGGTCACTCCCGTCAAGGCGTTCATGCGGACGGCGGTGGCAGACGACGCACTGCGGGGCGTGCGCATACGAAGGGGTGAATCGCTGCTGCTGTCGTACCCCTCGGCCAACCGCGACGCCGAGGTCTTCGAGCGTCCGGACGAGTTCGACGTCCGGCGGCGGCCCAACAAGCACCTGTCCTTCGGGTACGGCGTCCACCACTGCCTGGGCGCCGCGCTGGCACGCATGGAGATACGCGCGTTCTTCGCCGAACTCGTGCCCAGGCTCCTGTCCGTGGAACTCGCGGGGAAGCCGGAGCTGATCAGGACCACCTTCTCCGGCGGGCTCAAGTACCTCCCGATCCGGTACTCCCTCGCTCCCGCGCGGCAGCGCGACGGAAAGGGCCCTCATGCCTGTGCCGACCGGTGAGACCGCGTACGGGCCCGTCCGCGGGGACGCCTTTGGCATGCAACTGGCCGATGCGGTGCGCCATGAGCGGCCGGAGACGGCGTTCGTGGAGCGTTCCGACGGTCTGATCATCCCGTCCGGGGCGGCGCAGTGGCTGGACGGGGAGGGCGACTGGCCGCCGGAGGTCCGCGCGTTGCTGGGCCGCGCCCGCGGCCGCGTGCTCGACGCGGGCGCGGGCGCGGGCAGGCACGCCGTGCATCTGGCCCGAAGGAACCACGACGTCACAGCGCTCGACAACTCGGCTCTGGCGCTCGAACTGTGCGAGCGGCGAGGCGTCGCCCGTACCGTGCTCGGCGAGCTCGCCTCCGTCGCCGCCCTCTTCCACGGGGCGCCGCCGTTCGAGACCGTACTCCTGCTCGGCAACAACGTGGGGCTGCTGGGCTCCGAGGCGATGGGGGCCGGGATTCTGCGCCAGGTGCACGCGATCACGTCCGACGACGCGGTCATCCTCGCCGAAGGCAGGTGCCCCGTCGACGGCGGTGCCGAGAACTCCGCGTACGTGCAACGCAACCGGATGCTCGGCAGACTCCCCGGCGAACTGCGGATGCGTATCCGCTACCGGACCACGGCCACGGACTGGTTCCCGTACCTGTTCTGCACTCCCTCGGAACTCGCCGCGATCGCCTCGGCCGCCGACTGGACGACGGCGGAGTTCACCTCCTTCCGCTACCCGCACGACTCCCCACGGCAGGCCCCGCTCTCCTACACGGCCGTCCTGCGTAAGAGCGCACCGGACGGTACCGCCGCGGGCCCGGCGGTGCCGTGACGGCACCGCCGGGCGAGGCGGCGGTCCTCAGCTCCCGCCGGACTTCTCCACGATGACGTCGCCGAGGACCAGGTAGTCGATCTCCGTGCGCAGGAAGCAGGACAGCGCGTCCTCCGGCGAGGCCACGATGGGTTCACCAGCCACGTTGAAGGAGGTGTTGAGGAGACAGGGCACCCCGGTGAGAGCGGTGAACGACCGGAGCAGACCGGCCAGTGCGGGGTTCTGCCGCGAACTCACCGTCTGGATCCGCGCCGTGCCGTCGACGTGGCAGGCGCCGGGGATGCGTGCGCGCCACTCCTGCCGTACCGGGAAGACGAACGTCATGTACGGGGACCGGGTCTTCTTCCCCATCTCGAACACGGAGGGGGCGTCCTCCTCCAGGACGACCGGGGCGAAGGGGCGGAACGGCTCCCGCCGTTTCACCCGCAGGTTGATGATGTCCTTGATATCCGCATGCTGCGGGTTGGCCAGGATGCTGCGGTTTCCGAGGGCACGCGGCCCGTACTCGACCGGGCCCTGAAACCATCCGACGACGTTCTTGCCCACCAGCAGCTTCGCCGCCTCGTCCGCGACCGCCCCCTCGGGGACCACGTACCAGGAGACCTCGTCACGACGGGCAAGGAGCGCGGCCAGCACGTCGTCCTCATCGAACGAAGGCCCCAGATACGGGGAATGCTCGGCGACACCCTCGCCTCCCCTGCGCGCTCCCGCGACGCAGAGCGCGGCGCCGATGGCCACGCCGGGGTCGCTGGCTCCGAAGCTGACGTGCATGTCCCTGAACGGGGACTGGTTGAGCATCTTGGTGTTGGCCACACAGTTGAGCGCCAGCCCGCCTTCGACGATGAGCGTGTCGAGGCCCGTTGCCGCCGCCAGCGCGCGCACCTGATGCGCCGTGACGGCCTCCACCAGGTGCTGGACCGCCGACGCCACCTTGACCCGGTAGTCGAAGCCCTCCCGCGTGTCCGGGCTCCCGTCGAAGAGCATGTCGAACAGGGCGCCGTACGCCTGAGCGTCCGCCGGCGCGGAGATCGAGTAGCCCCCGCCCTCGTGCAACTCGACGAGGCGGTCGAGGAGCACGTTCCGGGCCGGCGGGCTCCCGTACCCGGCGAGCCCCATCACCTTGTACTCGTCGCAGTTGGGCACGAACCCCAGATAGCGGGTGATCTTCCCGTAGAACAGGGCCAGGGAGTCCCGCATGGCGACGGTGCCCCGGTCGCGTTGCCGGATCACGCCGTCGTGGATCTCGCCCGTGATCGCGGACGCGTGCTCGGCACGCCCGTCGCTCACCAGGAACGCGGCGTGCCTGACGCCGGAGACGTGGTAGCCGCACATGGCGTGGGCGAGGTGGTGTGACACCGGGACCAGCTTGTTCGGGTCGACGTCATACCCGGTGCGCGCCACGAAGTCCGCGTGGATCGCCTCCGCGCTCAGCATGCCCGTGTACAGCTCCCCGAGCCGGTGCAGGTGGTCGAAGGTCCCGCTCAGCGGCATCCTCGCCCGCAGTACCTCCCCGATCATCCCCTCCATCACGGGGCGGGAGAAGCTCCACGGAAAGGCGAAGACGTCGACCTGCTCAAGGGAGATCCCCGCCTTCCGGAGGCACCATGCGAGGGCCCGGGCCGGGAAGTCGGCGGTCTTCTTCATCCGGCTGAGCCGCTCCTCCTCGACCGCGGCGACCAGCTCGCCGTCCACGACCAGCGCCGCCGCCGCATCGTGACCGATCAGCAGGTGCCGGTCCACACCCGCGGCACCGTAGTGGCGACGGAACAGCTCGGCCGCCCGGGTGAAGCCGTTGTACCCGAGGACTATCACGGAACACTCCTCCTCCCTTGTCTGCGGACGGAAGCGAGACGCCACCACAGGGGCGGCGCCTCGCTCCGCTCATGCGGAAGCTCGTGACCTCAGGTCACTCCGTGCCGTCCGGTGCGGACAGCGAGCAGGTGGAACAGCAGCTCGGGTTCGTGGGCCAGCAGTCGGTCCAGCCCGGGCTCTCCTCGACACCACTCAGCGCGGTGGCGACCAGCTCCTCCCAACTGGCTTCCGGGGCACTCTCGGTGGTCAACTCGGCGGTTGCGGTCTCGGGGGGCATCCCTTCTCCTCTCTCGGTCACCTACATGAATCGATCAGGTCCCACCGGGGGTGGGCCGCTGATCGACAACCTGCCGACGCCGCGCTTGTGCGACGTCGTAGCCCAACTCGGCGGCGAGACGGCTCATCCGGCGCACCATCTCCTCCGGCAGGCCCCACGCGGGGTCGAAGCGCACGGGGCCCGGGTCCGGAACAGGTCTGAGCCGTGCGTGCGTGAGGAAGGTGCGGTCGCCCCCGTACAGGCCGCCCGCGGGACCGAAGCCGGCGAACCGCCACCGCTCCGTCCGCAGCATCCGCGCGATCACCGCCTCGCCCGAGTCCAGGCCGAGCCAGTCGAGAACGGCCGGCAGCGTCGTTGCGGGACTGCGCACCAGGTCCTCGCCGCGCACGCGCATCCACTGCCGCCGGGGCAGGGCGGCGAGCCGGTCCCGGATGCGGCTGTGCGCCAGGTACCAGGAGGAGGCCGCACCCACCAGGCGGACCGCACGGTGGGTGTAGAGCTTCGGTTCCTGGGCGTGCATCGAACGCTGCGTCGTCACGGGGTGCCGCGTCAGGTGCAGATATCTGGCGTTCGGGTAGTGGTCCAGGCAACGGGCGAGCGTTTCGTCCGTGGCCACGGTGTCCGGTGACTTCTCCGCGCCGACGAGCGGAGCGATCTCCTTAAGGAGGTGGGCCAGGACGCGCGGGGCCGCCCAGTCGGGCCGCCGTGCCAGCCATGCGCCGGCGCGGTCGACCGCCTCCGGTGTCTGTTCGCCCTCGTGGACATCGGCGATGGCCCGGTACAGCCCGCTCAGCCGTCCCCGGTGCAGCTCCGGCGGGTATCCCTTCGCCGTGCCGCCGCGGATCAGATCGCGCACGGTCGCCTCGGCGAACACCAGCAGTTCGGGGAATCCGTAGATCTGCGGGTGGCCGGAGAGCAGCGCCAGCGTGATCGTGGAGAAGGAGCGGGGCGGCGCCAGTACGAAGACCGGCTCCGGGTGTGCCCGCCGCCCGGGAACTGCTTGCCGCACCCGTGGTGGCGGGGTCACGTGACCGTCTCCTTCGGGTAGCCGACGGCGAGGGTCAGCAGATGGCGTCTCCCGGCCTGTTGCCGTCCCGCCGCGACGGTCGCCCGGTGGCAGCTCCGGCCGAACACCCAGCCGCCCAGCCCCGCGGAGAGCGCCGCCAGCCACAGGGCGTGGGTGAGCGCGCCCGCCCCCACCAGGTGCCGGGGGTAGTCGGCCCGGGCGCCGCGGGCCGTGCCGCAGACGAGGAAGAGGACGGGGGCGTCGGTGTAGTGGTCGGCGAGCAGCGGCAGCCAGAGGCCGTCGGTCAGCGGTTGCGTCTCCGCCGGCGTGGCAAAGGAAGCCCGCGGGGGTCCCCCCGGCGACCGGCGTACGACGATGACGGCGTACTCCTGCTCCTCGGCCGGCACGGGCCTCACCCGCCGGTGGGTCGCGAACGCCGTCGCCAGGAGTGCGCGGACCCGGTCCTCGGCGACCGGCCGCTCGGTGAAGTCGCGGACGGTACGGCGCCCGTCGAGCGTCTCCGCCGGCGGAAGCGGCACCGGCGGGCCGGCGCCGCCCGGAGCGGGCCGCCGAGAACCGGCACCGGCGGTCGGCGCACGGTGGCGGGTGTCCTCCGCGTACTCCACCACGTCGGCGATCGGCAGCAGCGTCATGCGTCCTCCTCCGGTGCCGCGCCTGCCAGGCCCGCCACCGCCGCCACGCACTCGGAGTCCTGATCCAGTTGCAGGAGATCCGGCAGATCCTCCGGCCAGGTCGCCGCGAAGGACGCGGTCAGCCCGTACCCCTGTGCGGCGACGGTCAGTTGCGTCGCCGCGAAGCCGGCGTCCAGGTGTGCCAGCCGCCACGAGAAGTACCCGTACCTCGGGTACAGCCGGCCGACGGTCGCCACGAGGACGACCGCCGCGGTGACGTCGACCGCGTCGAGCCCGGTGGCCGCGAGCACATCCTTCAGCGGCACCGCGTCGGAGCGGACCGACAGCATGCGGTGGCCGACGTCGTCGTAGGAGAAGACCGTGCCCGGCAGCCCGAACGGATCCGCTTCCGTCACCACGTACAGCTCCACCGAGCCGCGCCCGCCGCTGCTGGGCGCCCAGCGCCGGGGTCCGGCCCGGCCGGTGCCCGCGCCGACGAGGCCCGCGGTCCGCGTGATCAGGCCGGCGAGCCGCGCGGACGGCACGGGCACCGCCCCGCTCTGCGGCAGGGCGCGGTGCATCGGGGGGAGATCCGGTTCGGGCGGCAGCTCACGGGACGGGACCGACATCCGCCGGGGGCGCTTGTGCAGCAGCGCCTGAAGCCGCTCCTGCTCGGGGGCCAGCAACCGCGACTCGGCGCCCAGCCCGGCCGGTGGCAGGGCCTGGGACCACTCGTAGCCGTCGATGAGCCGTGCCTGCTCGCCCGGCTCCGCGTGTGCCGGGCACGTTCCGGCCACCGCGGTCCCGTCCGCCTCCTCGTCGCAGTCGCCGTCGGGGACGAAGAGACGGCGCTCGGTGGTGTAGTCGGAGAGGGAGGTCCGCAGCAGGGTGTGCAGCGAGCACACCGCCGTCGTACGCGCCAGCACCGCCAGCACCTCCGTGGCCGCCAGCCCGGCCAGCAGGTTCCGCTCCGCCGGGCCGCCGTCCACGAGGACCGTGCCGAGGGTGTCGTAGTCCTTCCGGAAGCAGGCGGCGCACGACGGGTCGCCGGGGTGGAACAGCGGTCCTGCCTCCACCGCGTCGCGGGCGTAGGCGATCCGCAGCACCGGGACCCCCGCGGCGGTGGCGGCCCGCACCAGGGAACCGACCGCCTCCGGCCGGCCCGGCGGGTCGAGGACCACCGCCAGGGAGTTGCCGGCCGGGCCGCCGGCGGTCTCGACCGTCCCCACCCCGCTCGCGGTGAGATCCGCACGCACTCGGCGTACCAGCTCCGGGTCACCGCCGGCCGTGAGGAGCACACGCGCGCCGGCGAGTGCGTCCAGAAGCTCCCCGGTCTCGCGGTACCCGCCCGCGGTGGCGAGGAGACGGGAGTAGAAGACCGCGCTCCCGTCCGGCAGGTCGCCGTCCGTGCGTGCGTCCTCGACGACGCCCCAGTCGGTCAGCAGCCGCACCGCCTGCCGGATACGCGCCGGTGCGACGGAAAGCTGCGCGGACGCCTCGTCCACGAGGCGCACTCCGTCCAGCAGGGGCAGCAACCGGGGCACGAACTCCTTGGCGGTCTCCCCGTTCAGCAGGAGGCGATGAGGCCCTCCTTCGATCACGACTCCCGCCGGGACGACGACCGCCGCCAGGCCGCGGCACAGCGCCGGAAGCCGCTCGGAGCCGCTCACGGCCGCTCCGCCTTCCCGGCGACGGATGCGGGGCTGCGGGTCAGCGCCGCCCGCAGGCTCGCGTGGCGTTCCTCCGCACCTGACCCGCCGCAGCGGGGGCAGCCGTGCACCGGGACGACACGGTCCGTCCGCAGGCCCCATGCGTCGAGCCGGAGGGTGGTGACCTCCCCCGTGCGCCCGGATGCGAGCGCACCGCCCGCGACCGCGGCGGCGAGCCGGGCGTGGTGCGGGAGGTGGCCGGCGGGGCCGCGGCCGGGGTCCTGGTCGTAGACCGCGTGCAGGGCTGCCGTCACCGCCCGCTGCGGGTCGTGCTGCCGCTGCCGCTCCCGGTAGCACAGGAAGCACGGCCGCTGCGGCGGGCGGACGAGAGGACCGATCCGCACCGCGATGCCGTCCATGATGACCGGCAGCCAGGGCGTCGTGTGCCGGTGGGCCAGTTCGTCGGCCCGTCCGGACAGGCTCGGCTCCGGGCGCCACGCGACGACGACCACCGCATCCGGAGAGCCCTCGAACCCGCGGTCGAGGTCCGTGACGGGGAAGGTCTCCGCGTCCGGCAGGTCTGCGGCGAGCAGGCGGGCGGTGTGCTCGCCGAACCCGCCTGCTCCTGTCACACGTACGGCACTGGCCACGGGTTCAGCTCCTCCTCCGGACGGCTCGGAAACCCCATCAGCTCCGGTGCGGCATACAGCCGCGGATGTGCGCGGTACTGGGCGTCCCGGTGGAACGTCAGCGGCTGCAGCGCCGGGACGATCACGCAGACGGCGGTCAGCCCCGCCTCCTGCAACTCGCCGGTGGTCCGGTCCACCGCGACGACCTGCTGTCCGCGCGCCGTGAACCCCTCGACCAGATCCCCGAGGGCTTTTTGCGCGTCCGGGGCCAGGGCGGGCCGGGCGTCCGGGAGGCGGGGCCGGCGCGCCGCGCCACCGTTCCGTTCCGGCAGCAGGAAGCCGAAGGCGGCCCGCCTCTCCCGCCTCCCCATCTCGTCCGCACCCGCCATGACCGTCCTGTGGCTTTCCCGGTTGGGCCGGTGGTGCAGGGCCCGTCCGGTGACCGCCTCCAGCAGCGACTTCGCGGCGGCCTCGGCCAGGCTGCGACCGGTGGCCACCGTCATGCTCCGGGCGCACCGCTCGTCGTACTCGGCCACCTGGAGGCAGCACACCGTGGGAACTCCGACATCGGTGGTGGCGTCGAAGAAGTGCGTCTCGATGAACTGCCGGTCGCACATCTCCAGGAGCGCGGCCAACTCCCCGGCCGGGGCCGGAAACCGTATCGGGTGGAGCGGGAGCTGCTGGAGCCAGGTGAGTGCTGCCGCGTCCCGCTCGGCCACTTCGCACAGGCCGCGGAAGACGGCCTCCACCGGATCCGTGTGCACGGCATATCCGGTGGAGATGCGGTACCAGAAGTTCTCGGAGTCGCGTACGGGGCCTCCGTAGCAGGTCATCACCGAGGGCACCCACGTGTCCTCGCGGGAGGTCAGCTCGAAACCCCGCCGCCATCGGATACGTGCCTCGGGCCGGTACCGGGTCAACGGGCACCGGCCGCTTTCGTACTCACGAGCCGAGCATCTCGGCAACGCGGCCAGGTCGAGGACGGGACCGTCGAGTTCGGCGGCGCGGGCCAGGACCTCCGGCCCGCCGGGAAAGCCGGCGCCCGCGTAGCGCTCGGCCGCCTCGGCGATGGCGGTCAGCCGGGCCAGATCCGGATTGTCCACGGCTCGGCCGGAACCGCTGAACTCGTCCGCCCTGTCGATACCGGGGGCGGCGCCGACATGCGCCGTGGCCAGCGACAGCCGCCCGAAACCCCGCAGTTGTGCCGACGCTGTCACCTCGGATATCACCCCGTAGGGGGAGACAAGGCGCCCGAGGCGCATCGCGAGGATCTCCGAGAATTCGCTCGTTCCCACATCTGCGACTGTAGTCGGCGGCATACGAATGGCATACGAAGGAAATACGGCGCACCCGTGCACTGCCCCGGGCCCGCGCCATTGCTTTAACCTGGTTTCGCCACCGGGTGCGAAGGCGCCCGACGCACACCACGTATTGCTGCAGGGGAGGCACGACATGACGCAGGCCGCAGACGCCATGCCGGAGCAGTCGGAGTTGTCGCGTGAGGCGTCCGCCGGGGCCGTCTGGCAGATTCCTCCCCAGGTCTGCCGCATCACCCGTTTCCTCGGCGAGGACCTGTCGGGAACGCTGCTGGAACGCGCCCTGGCCGTCCCCGGGGAGGAATTGGCTCCCGCCCGGATTCGAGGCGGCGAACTCGAGCCCTCGATCCGCCGCTCCCGCACGCGTCACCGCTTCGGCGCCCCGGAGTTGATGAGGGTCATCGGGTCCGTGTGCGACCGTCTGGAGCGGACTCTGGGTATCGCGTGCCGGGACGTCGAGCCCCGTTACAGCCTCAACGTCCACAACGACGGTGACTTCTACCGTCCTCACCAGGACGTGGGCCGGGGGGCGCCGACCGGCGACGTGGAGAAGGTCCTGACCTTCGTCTACTACCTGCACCGCACGCCGGCGCCGTTCACCGGAGGCGCGCTGCGCGTCTACGACGCCGCGGCGCCGGTGCACGCGGGGGGCGCGTTGACGCCGCAGGACTGCAGCTACCGGGACGTCCCGCCGGAACACGACAGCATTGTCTTCTTCCCGCCCACGACCCTGCACGAAGTGCGGCCCGTGTCCTGTCCGTCCAACAACCCCGCCGACAGCCGCTTCGCCATCAACGGATGGCTGTGCCGCCGCATTCAGGAATCCTCTGACGTGCCGCGGTGACGCGTTCCTTTTCGCCGTGAACCGGCGTCCTGGAACACCGGGAAACCGAGAGGCCCGGCGCTGCCGTTAAGCAGCGCCGGGCCGATCCCGCGCCGGCCCGCAGGCGCACTCGGCAGAACCCGGGGAACGCCGGCGGGACACGGCGGGTATCCTTCTCAGTCCGCCACGAACGTAGTGATCTGAGTGGTGTGCGCCATGTTCATGGTGGTGATCGGGATGGCGTTTCCTGCCTCGGCGATCTCCGCCGCGGACAAGTCCTCGGGCGTGGCGTAGGCGGTGTATCCCTCAATCAGTTCTGCGGCGTTCATGGCACTCCCTGAATGCGTCGAGACATGGCGGCCGTTCCAGGAAAAGGAAGGCACGTGTGGACATTCGCAGTGAACCACGCGCGTAAGAGGGGAGGCCAGGGGTGCGGGCGAAAACGTATGTCTCGCGTATGTTCTGATACGTCACCGCGCCGGAGTCACCGGTGGGATGAATGCAGGGTTCCGGAAGAAACGCGTCCGGGCACGAAAACGGCCGTGTCCGGCTGCTTGCACAGGGACGCGCACGAGGCCGGTCGCGCGGACCTCACACCTCCAGCCCCAGCGCCGAGGCGAACTTCCCGGGGGTCAGTACGGCGGACCGCCCGATACCGGCCGCGGCGCGTTCCACCGCGGTCAGCCCGGGACGGCCTTCGGCCCCGGCGAACATCCGGTCGATCAGGTGCCATCCGGCGAATCCGGTTGCACGGGCGGCGAGCCCGGGGTCGGCGGTGGTTCTGGTCTCCCGGTAGCCCTCGCAGAAGGCCACGGTCCGGGTACGCAGCCGGTCGAGCTCCCGCACACCGCGCTCGACGACTTCCTGATGCGACAGGGGACCGGGCCCGGCCACACCGGGATCCAGCTCCCTGGACGGGATCTCCAGCACGGCCCGATAGAGCCACTCACCCGCGAAACTCCCCAGGTCACGAGCCGGATCAGCGATCCGGAACTCCTCCCAGTCACAGAGGTGGAGGGTGCCCTCGTGCAGGAAGAACTGGTCGAGACGCAGGTCGCAGTGGGCCGCCGTCCTCTCCGCGTGCGCCTCGTCGGCCCGCAGTGCGCGCAGCGCACCCGCGAGGGCCGTGTCCGGCTGCAGCATGCGCCATCCCTCCACGCAGCCTCCGCTGGACTTGACGAAGTAGTCCAGCGGCAGGCCGTCGAAGAATTCGAGGGGCGGCAACCGCGGCAAGTCGGTGTCCAGCGCCGGCTGATGCTCCGGGGGCAAGGAGTGCACCAGGCCCACCAACCGTCCTGCCCGGTTCGCGAGTTCGTCGCCGAACTCCTCTGCCGCGGCAAGCTCGTGCCCCGAACGAGCACCCTCCAGCCACTCGAACGCGATGGTCTGTTCCTCCTCGTCCCAGCCCAGGCAGACGGGGGTGGTCAGGCCGTCGGGCCACCCTCCGGCCACGGCGATCCGCTCGAAGTCGCACATGCGGCGGAAACGCCGCACGGCGTCGGGCCGGCTGCCGGTCAACTGCTTGACGAAGACACGGCGACCCGAGCTGGTCGTGACCGCGTGGTTCGCGTTGCGCCCGGGGGGAGACACGCCGTCATGCCCCTTCGGTTCGCCGAGTCCCAACCGGTCCATGAGACGGCGTGCGGACGAGGGAACCGCGAGGTCGCCGGTCACGCGTGCGGCCAAGCCGGGGCGAGGGTGCCGTTGAGGACCTGCTGCTGGAGGATTCTGAGGGAGTGCATGGGCTCCAGGCCGAGTTCGGTGATGAGGTTCTGGCGCAGAGCGTGGTAGACGCGGAGGGCTTCGCAGCGGTGTCCGGCGTGGTAGTAGGCGCGCATGAGCAGGGCGTGGGTCTGTTCGCGGACGGGGTGGTCGGCGGCGAGGGTGCCGAGCCGGGAGATGGCTTCGGAATGGCGGCCGGCGGCGATCAGCAGTTCGCCGCACTCTTCGTGAGTGCGCAGGCGGAGTTCTTCGAGTCGTGCCGTCTCGGCTTCGAGGAGGGCGCCGCTGGTTCCGCCGAGTGCGGTGCCGTGCCACAGGCGCAGTGCGGCGTCGTACTCGCCGATCGCGCGGTGCGTCTGCTGCTCCGTCGCGAAGCGGTGTGCCTGGTCGACGCGTGTGGTGAAGCGGTCCAGGTCCAGTTCGCCGGGTGTCACGCGAAGCGTGTAGCCGGAAGGGCGGGTGAGGAGGGTGTGGGGCGAGGTGGCGCCGAGCTTCTTGCGCAGCTCCGATATGAGGGTGCGTACACGCATGTCAGGTGAGGCGGGCAGCGCTTTCCCCCAGAGCGCGTCCATGATCCGGGGTACGGAGACCGACTGGTTGGCGCGTAAGAGCAGGAGGGCGGCTAAGGACCGCTGTTTGCCGTTCAGCCGGAGCCAGCCCGCCCCGGTCCTGACCTCGACGACACCGAGCACCTGATACGCCACAGAACAAGTCATGCCACATCCGCTCCGGAGGATCAGCCACACGTCAAACGGCAGTCAGCCACGCTCCCATCCGCCGCTCCTTCCGCGCTTGTAAGTTCGTGCGCGATCCCCGTGCCCGTGTGCAAGGCCGGGAACCGTGACCCGGCAGGCCGGCCCGGGGGGCGTGAGGATTCTTGGGGCGGGGAGAACCGCGGGGGGCGGTTGTTCGTCTTTGTCTGCAGGTCGCACGGTGTCGGGCGAGTGCCGGTGCCGTGGCCGGGACGACCGTGACGATGTGCAGGGGGCGCCGTGGGGAACCGTCCGACGGATTGGCACGTGCTGGACTTGGATGACGATCCGACGCCGGGGGATCCGGAGCGGGTCAAGCAACTCGCCCGTGAGCTGCACGACTTCGCCGACGACGTGGCGGACGCGCTGCGCCAGATCAAGGGCATGGCGGGCGAGGATGCGCTGCTGCGGTGGGCGGGGAAGACGGCGAAGGCGTTCCAGGACGAGTTCGAGGAAGTTCCCAAGAATCTGAAGAAGCTTCAGCGGTCGTATGACCTTGCGGGGGATGCGCTGGCGGCGTACTGGCCGAAGCTGGAGCGTGCGCAGTCCTTGGCGGACAAGGCGCTGGCGAAGGGGCGGGAGGCGCGGAGTGATCTGACCGCTGCCAATGGGCGGCTCGACTCCGCTGATTCCTGGGTGGAGCGGGCGACGAAGAAGACGGAGGAGTACGACGAGAAGGAGGGCAAGGAGAAGCCCGACGAGTCGGAGGTGCGGGCCGCGGCCCGTAACGCCACCGACGCCAAGTCCGCCCGTGCCTCCGCCCAGACCGCCGTCGACAACGCCGAGTCCGGCCTCGAAGCGGCCAAGAAGATGGCCGCCGACGCCAAGAAGATGCGTGAGGACGCCGCGTCCGAGGCCAAGGACAAGCTGGAGGAGGCATCCGACGCCGGTATTCAGAACCGGAAGTGGTGGGAGAAGGCGGTCGACTGGGTCAAGGACAACTGGGACACCATCGTCAACGTCTGCAAGGTCATCGTCGCCGTCCTCGGCATCGTCGTCCTGATCATCGGCGGCCCCCTCGCCTGGGTCGTGCTGGCCGCCGCCCTCGTCGTCCTCGCCGACACCCTCTACAAGTACATGAACGGCGAAGCCTCCCTCTGGGACGTGGCCTTCGCCGCGCTCGACTGCATCCCCGGCATGAAGGGTCTGACCACCCTCGGCGGCCTCGCCAAGGGCCTCAAGGGAGGGCTGGCCGCAGTCAGGGGCGGCATGAAGGGCATGAAGGCCGCCGTCTCCGGGCTCGGCAAGACGATGCAGGCCATGGGCCGCTCCATGAAGAAGCTCTTCACCTGCGGTGACCCCATCGACGTGGCCACCGGGCAGATGGTGATGTCGATCGAGGACCTCACCCTCCCCGGGCTCCTGCCCCTCGTGCTGCAGCGCAGTCACCGTACGGGCGTCGGCGCCGGGCGGTGGTTCGGGCCGAGCTGGGTGTCCACGCTCGACCAGCGGCTCATGCTCGACGACGACGGGCTCCGGCTCGTCACCGAGGACGGCATGGTGCTGTACTACCCCGTGCCCGCCGCCGGTGAGGCGGTGGCACCCGTCGTCGGGCCGCAGTGGCTGCTGACGTGGGACGGCAGTCCGCAGGGCGCGATCACGGTGCGGCAGCCCGAGGCCGGCCGGTCGCTCACGTTCACGCCCGACCCCGGCGGCCGTGCGGGGGAGCTGGTGCTCTCCGCCGTCGTGGACCGCAACGGCAACTCCCTTCAGGTCCGCTACGCCCGGGACGGTGCGCCCGCGGAGCTGGTCCATCACGGCGGCTACCGCGTCGGGCTGACGTGCGCCGACGGCCGCGTCACCGCGCTCACCCTGCGCAGTGATCCGCGGGAGCCGGTCCTCCTGCGCTACCGGTACGACGACCGCGGCAACCTCACCGGCGTCGTCAACTCCTCCGGCCGGCCGCAGCGTTACTCGTACGACGACGAGCGCCGGATCACCGGCTGGTGCGACCGCTCCGACGTCTGGTACCGCTACGTCTACGACGACCTCGGCCGCTGCGTGCGCACCGGCGGCGACGACGGGGTGCTGGCGTACACGTACGCCTATGACGACGAGACCCGCACGACCACCGCCACCGACTCGCTCGGCCACGCCACCGTCTACCGCTTCGACGAGTCCTTCCAGCTCGTCGCCGAGACCGATCCGCTGGGCCACACCACCACCCGGACCTGGGACGCCTTCCAGCGCCTCGCCTCGCTCACCGACCCGCTCGGCCGCACCACCCGCTACCGCTACGACGCCGCCGGCAACCTCAGCGAGATCGAGCGTCCCGACGGCGGCGTGCTCGCCGTGGAGTTCAACGAACTCGACCTGCCCGTCAAGGTGATCCGCCCCGACGGCACCTCCTGGGAGTACGCCTACGACGACCGCGGCAACCGGCGGGCCGTCACCGACCCGCTCGGCGCCACCACCGTCTTCACCGTCGACGAGCGCGGCGCCACCACCGGCATCACCGATCCCCTCGGCAACCGCCTCCAGGCCGTCGACACCGACGCCGCGGGTCTCGTCGTCGCCGCCACCGACGCGCTCGGCGCGCGGCGCTCCTTCACCCGTGACGCGTTCGGCCGCATCACCGACCTGACCGACCCCTTCGGTCAGGTCACCAGGGTCGGCTGGACGGTGGAGGGCCAGATCGCCTGGCGCGAGCTGCCGAACGGCACGAGCGAGCGGTGGACGTACGACGCCGACCGCAACCCGCTGGAGTACATCTCCTCCACCGGCCGCCGCACCGTCTACCGCAACACCCACTTCGATCTGCGCGCCGCCGAGGAGGACCAGGACGGCACCGCGCACCACTTCACGTACGACAGCGAGCTGCGGCTGACCGAGGTGCGCAACGCCTCGGGGCAGCGGTGGAGTTACCGCTACGACCCGGTCGGCAACCTCGTCGAGGAGACCGACTGGGACGGCCGCACCCTGCGCTACCGCTACGACGCCGGCGGGCAGTTGGCCGAGCGGACCAACGGCGCGGGACAGACCACGTCCTTCGCGTACGACGCGCTCGGCAACGTCAGCGCCATGACGGCCGACGGCGTCGTCACCACCTACCGCTACGACCCGCTCGGCCGCCTCGTGCACGCGGCCAACCCGGACGTCGAGCTGAGCGTCGAGACCGACGCAGCCGGGCACATCCTCGCCGAGTCGTGGAACGGCAGGACCGTCGGCTTCGCGTACGACGCGGCGGGCCGCAGGACCGAGCGGCGCACGCCGTCCGGGGCGGTGACGCGCTGGACGTACCGGCCGGCGGAGCGCTCCGCCATCCAGCACATCGGCGGCACGGACGTCACCTTCGGCTACGACGCCGCCGGGCGGGAACTGGAGCGTGTCCTCGGCGAGGCCGCGGTGCTCACCCACCGGTGGGACGGCGACCTGCTGCGTACGACGCAGGAGCTGACGGCCCTGGCCGGTACGGGCTCCGCGCCCGGCGCGGGCGGAGCCCCGCTGCAGCGGCGCACCTACGTCCACCGCGCCGACGGCTTCCTCGCCGGCGTCAGCGACCTGCTGCGCGGCGACGTGGACTACGAGCTGGACGCCGCCGGCCGGGTCACGGCCGCGCGCGGCGGCGGCCGGGACGAGTCGTACCGCTACGACGGCCTCGGCAACCTCCTGTGGTCCGGCATCCCCGACGCCGCGGCCGGCGACGACGCCGGGCCCGGCGAGCGGACGTACAGCGGCACCCTCATCCAGCGCGCCGGCCGCACCACGTACGTGCACGACGAGCAGGGCCGCGTGACACGGCGCAGCACCAAGCTGCTGTCCGGCGGGCGGCGCGAGTGGCGCTACACCTGGGACGCCGAGGACCAGCTCACCGGCGTCGTCACCCCCGACGGGCGGGAGTGGCGGTACACGTACGACCCGCTGGGCCGGCGCGTCGCCAAGCGGCTGCTCGGCGGCGACGGCGAGAGCGTCGTGGCGGAAGTGCTCTTCTTCTGGGACGGCGACCGGCTCGCCGAACAGACCGACGGCACGGCCAGCACGGTGTGGGACTGGGGCGAGGGGCACACGCCGGTGGGGCAGCGGGTGCGTACGCCCGCCGCGTACGCCTCGCAGGAGGAGATCGACGAACGGTTCTACGGGATCGTCACCGACCTCGTCGGCACGCCGGAGGAACTGGTCGACGCCACCGGCACCGTCGTCTGGACCCGGCACGCGACGGTCTGGGGCGTGCCGGCGGGCGGGGGCAGCGGCGGCGTCGAGTGCCCGCTGCGCTTTCCCGGCCAGTACTACGACACCGAGACCGGGCTCCACTACAACCGCCACCGCTATTACGAGCCGGCCACCGGCCGCTATTTCAGCCCCGACCCGCTGGGCCGTACCCCGGCGCCCAACCACCACGCCTACGTGCCCAATCCGCTGCAGTGGACCGACCCGCTCGGCCTGCGCGCGCCGTGCATGGTGGACCTCTACCACGGCACGTTCGGCAAGGCGGCCGACAACATCATGGCCAATGGCGTCGACGTCCATTACGGCACCAGGAACATGGACTTCGGCCGCGGCGGCTTCTACCTCACGAACGACCCGGCGCAGGCGCTCACCTGGGCCAAACGCCTTGCCCGGCGCGAGGGTGACGTGCCGGCGGTCCTCCACTTCCGGGTACCGCGCAGCGAGCTGGACAACCTGAACAGCCGGATCTTCACCGGCCCGAGCAACGAGCTGAACGACATGCTCCGAGCGGGCAGGAGCGGTGGCCCGATGCACGACTACGACATGGTCGAAGGCCCCATGCTGAGGAATGTGGGAGACTTCCTGAACGGTGCCCCGCCGCGCCTGGAAGGGCACCAGATCGCCATCTTCACCGACCGGGCGCAGGACGTATTCAACAATGCCGAGATCACCCGGCACGGACCGCCGACAGGATCATGACGGAAGAATTCACGACGGAACTCGACGACGGAATGCTGAAGTATTTCCGGGACATCGCCGATGTCATGGTGGAGCGCATCGGCATTTCCCGGGCCGAGGCCGTGGCCCGGATCAACAAGGCGTACGGGGGCGCGGACATCGAGCCGTATCCCGACATCATGTGCCACGAGCTGCCCGAATACTGGGCCTACGGCCTCTACTACGCCGGCAACGTGCCGTACTGGGAGCCGGACGCGGATCCCTCCGGCTGGGAGGTGCGCGAGGCGCCGCCGAAGGGCGGGCCGGAGTGGACGCTGCCGGAGGAGTGAGCGCGGCGGCCCGCGCGGGGGTCAGAGGCGCTCGTGGAGCAGGCGGGACAGCTCCGCGCGGCGGGTCTTGAGGGTCGCGGTGCGCGGGAGTTCGGCCAGCGGGAGGTGGACGGGCGCGCCGAGCTGCGGGTAGTCGGCGGTGGCCGCCTGCCAGCGGGCGGGGACCAGGGGCTTGTCGTCGCGGGTGCACAGGACGGGCACCGGTTCGGCGTCGGGGCCCGGGACGACGACGAGTTCGACGAGTTCGCCGAGGCGGTCGAGGACGGCGTCCTCGATCTCCAGGAGGGAGCCGACGCCGGGGATGGTGTCGATCTCGCGGTCGAGCAGGTGGAGGCAGCCGGCGCGGGTGCGGTACCCGACGTCGCCGGTGCGCCACCAGCCGTCGTGGACGTTCTCGTCGTAGCGGTCCTGTTCGCCGTGGTAGGTCTGGGCGATGCCGTCCCAGCGGACCTCGATGAATCCGGGGTTCGCGGCGGAGACCTTCCGGTCGTTCCGGGAGACGACACGCACCCGGGCGCTGCCCGGCAGCGGGAAGCCGACGCAGCGGCCGTCCATGTGCCGGGTGTCGCGGCGGAAGTAGGGGCGGCCCACGGCGGGGCCCACCTCCGACTGGCCGTAGATCTGGAAGAACTGCGGGGCGCGGCGGCGGGAGGCGTCCAGCAGGCGGCGTACGGTGCGCGGGTGGATGGCGTCGAAGGTGGAGGAGAAGTACTTCACGGACGCGAAGGGCTCGCGCGGGTCCGCGGCCAGGCCCTCCCAGGCGAGGAACGAGTTGGGCAGGGCCTCGACGAGGCCGGGGCGGTTCCTGAGGAAGAACTCCGCGACGTCCTCCGGCTCGTGCTTGGACAGCAGAAGCGTCGGCATGCCCTTCAGCAGCGCCAGCGTCATCGCCGCGAACAGCCGCGAGTGGACGAACGGCACGCTGACGGCGACCGTCTCGCGCCGGCGCATCAGCGCGAGCACGGCGAGCTGCGGGCGCAGCCGGGCGCGCATCGTGCGCGGGGTGTGGACGACCAGCTTCGGTACGCCGGTGGTGCCCGAGGTGTGCGTGATCATCGCCGGCTCGTCCAGCCCCTGGAACACCGGCGGTACGGGCGGGGAGCCGGCGAGCCGGGTCAGCGACGCCACGCCGCGGCCGGCGCCCGTCACGCCGATCACCGACGCGGTCAGCTCGTCGAGGGGCAGGCCGGCCAGCTCGGCGAGCTTCGGGCCGTCGGTCAGCAGGTGGGGGAGGCGCGGTCCGTGCAGCCGCCTGAGGAGGGCGGCGACCGTGGACGGGGGCAGGGCGGGGGAGAGCATGACGGGGATCGCGCCGAGCCGCGCGGTCGCGGTGGCGAGCAGCCAGGCGTCGAAGTTCGCCCGCTTGTGGACGACGACGTGCGCCCCGGCCCGTACGCCCGCCGCGGCCAGCCTGTTCGCCAGATCCGCCGCGAAGGACGCCACTTCGGCCACCGTCAGCCGGCGGCCGGCCTCGGGCAGGGCGTCGAGGTCGTGGTCGAGCGTCAGCAGGGTGGCGCCGTGCTTCGCCGCGGCTCTCTCCGGCACCGTACCCAGATAGAGGCCGCGCTTGTGGTTCGGATTCTGGCTCATGATGCCCTCCGCCCAGACCGGCGTCACGTTCGGTCACCGAGGGCGGCGGTGCCGCCCGGAGTCGCGCGCCGACAGTGTGGGGTGGCGGACTGGGGTCCCGGCAGAGGGCACCTTGGTGCTCAGTTGAGGATTCGTCACGGGAAGGGCGACATACAAGACACGCCTGACCTCTCGGGCGCCCTCGTGGGGGTGTGAGGACGCGTTCGATTGCCAGTTCGCATAGCGGTGTCCGGCGCATGCGGCCCGAGGGCGGTGCCCGGGCCCCGCGGGCCCGTCGCCAGGTGACGCAACGTGACGGGCCCGCGGGCGGGTCGGCCTCGCTCAGGTGGGCAGGACGCAGCCCGTGGACGCCGTCGCGAACGGCTCGCCCGACGCCGTGAGCGCGCCGCTCTCCGCGTCCACGGTGAACACGCCGATGGTGCGGCCCCGTTCGTTGGCCGAGTAGAGCAGCGCGCCGTCGGGCGACAGCGTGATGTGCCGCGGCCAGTCACCGCCGCACGGCACGGTGTCCACCAGACTCAGCGCCGCGCCCCCGTCCTCGACGGAGAGCCGGGCGACGCTGTTGTGCCCCCGGTTGGAGAGGTACACGAACCGGCCGTCCGAGGAGATCGTGATCTCCGCGGGGGCGTTGCCGCCGGGATCCACGTCGCCGGGGAGGGTGGACAGGCTCTCCAGCCGGGTCAGCCCGCCGGTCGCCGCGTCGTGGGCGTACGCCGTGACGGTGCTGTCCAGTTCGTTGGCCACGTAGGCGTACGTGCCCTTCGGGTGGAAGACCATGTGCCGCGGCCCGGCGCCCGGCACCGCCTTCGCCTCGGAGACCGGCGACAGTGCGCCGCTGCCGGTGTCGAGCGCGTAGGTGTGGACGGAGTCGGTGCCCAGGTCCACGGCGTAGACGAAGCCGCCGGCCGGGTCGGTGACGATCTGGTGGGCGTGCGGGCCCTCCTGGCGGTCCGGGTCGGGCCCCGAGCCGGAGTGCTGGACGAAGCCGGTGCGCTCGCCGACGCTGCCGTCGGCCTCGATGGCGTGCACGGCGACGCTGCCGCTGTTGTAGTTGGCGCTGAGGAGATACCCGCCGCCGGGGTGCACCGACAGATGCGTGACGCCGGCGCCGCCGGTGGACTGCACGCCGCCGAGCGCGCTGAGCGCGCCGTCCGCGCCGACGGCGTACGCCCGTACGCCGCCCTCGGGCCAGCTTCCGACCGTGGAGTAGAGGACGTCGCCGGCGGGGGAGAGGGCGAGGAAGTCGGGGTTGGTGACGTCGCCGAAACCGCCGCCGCTCTCGGCGAGGGCACCGGTGGTGGTGTCGTAGGTGCAGGCGAGGATGCCCTGACCGTAGGTGCCGAGGTAGAGCGGACGCTGGGCGAGGGGGCGGGGGCCGGGCCGCGGGGTCTGCGCCGGGCCGGCGTGGGCGGCGCCGACGCCGGCGGCCCCGAGGGCGCCGGCACCTAAGCCGGCGGCGCCGAGGATCAGCGAGCGGCGTGAGGGACGGGACGGCATGGAAGACCTCCAGTGGGGGATGGAGTGACGAATGGGTGGCATGTCCCGGCCATGAGCATGCCGGGGACGCCGGGGCGGGTCAACGGCGCCGGAAGGCCGCCCGCGACGGCGGGGCGTGCGGAGGCCCCGCCGGCGGGCGACGCCGCGCGGAGCCCCCCGCCCGCGGGCGGGGGGCTTGGGGGGACGCCTGTGCCGTGGCGGCGGCGCGCCCGGGGTACGCCGGCCTCGGGGGACGGCGGGCCGCGGGTGCACCGGCTCCGGGTGACGGTGCGCCGCGGGTACGTCCGTTCCGTACCGTCGGCTCCTGGGCGGGCCGGGTCCTCACCACTCCTCGGCGCCGGCCGCCTCCGCCGCGATGGTGGTGGACTCGCCGTGCCCGGTCCGCACCACCGTCTCCGGGGGCAGCGTCAGCAGCCGTGCGCGGATGGACGCCTCGATCGTCGGACGGTCGGAGTAGGAGCGGCCGGTGGCGCCGGGACCGCCCTGGAAGAGGGTGTCGCCGGTGAAGACGGTGCCCAGGTCCGGGGCGTACAGGCAGACGGCGCCCGGCGCGTGGCCGGGGGTGTGCAGGACGGTCAGCTCCGTGCCCGCGACCGACAGCGTCCCGCCGTCGGCGAGGTCGGCGTCGGGGGCGCGGTCGGGGTGGGTCATGTCCCACAGCACCCGGTCGTCGGGGTGGAGCAGGACCGGGGCCCGGTACTCGTCGGCCAGCGTGGGGGCGGCGTCGATGTGGTCGTCGTGGGCGTGGGTGCAGACCACGGCGGTCAGGCGGCGGTCGCCGACGACGGCGGCGATGGCGTCGGCGTCGTGGGCGGCGTCGATGACCAGCGCCTCGGTGTCGTCGCCGACGATCCACACGTTGTTGTCGACGTCCCAGGTGCCGCCGTCGAGTGAGAACGTACCGGAGGTGACCAGGTGGTCGATCCGGGCGGGGCTCACAGGATCACCACGGAACGCAGCACGTCGCCGGCCTGCATCCGGGCGAAGGCGGCCTCCACGCCGTCCAGTTCGATGGTCTCGGAGACGAAGGCGTCGAGGTCGAGACGGCCCTGCCGGTAGAGGTCGATGAGCATGGGGAAGTCGCGGGACGGCAGGCAGTCGCCGTACCAGGAGGACTTCAGCGCGCCGCCGCGGCCGAAGACGTCGAGCAGCGGCAGTTCCAGCTTCATCTCGGGCGTCGGCACACCGACGAGGACCACGGTCCCGGCGAGGTCGCGGGCGTAGAACGCCTGCTTGTACGTCTCCGGGCGGCCGACCGCCTCGATGACGACGTCGGCGCCGTTGCCGCCGGTCAGCTCCCGTACCGCCGCGACGGGATCGGCGGCGCTCGCGTCCACGGTGTGGGTGGCGCCGAGGCCGGTCGCGGTGGTCAGCTTCCGCTCGTCCACGTCGATCGCGATGATCTTCCCGGCGCCCGCCAGCCGCGCCCCCATGACGGCCGCCCCGCCGACACCGCCGCAGCCGATGACGGCGACGGAGTCGCCGCGGCCGACGTTGCCGGTGTTGAGCGCGGCGCCGAGGCCGGCCATCACGCCGCAGCCCAGCAGCCCGGCCGCGGCGGGGGACGCCTCGGGGTCGACCTTCGTGCACTGGCCGGCGGCGACGAGGGTCTTCTCCGCGAAGGCGCCGATACCCAGCGCGGGCGACAGTTCGGTGCCGTCCTGGAGGGTCATCTTCTGCGTGGCGTTGTGGGTGTCGAAGCAGTACCAGGGCCGGCCCCGCTCACACGCCCGGCACCGGCCGCACACGGCACGCCAGTTGAGAATGACGAAGTCGCCGGGCGCCACGTCCGTGACACCGTCGCCGACGGACTCCACGACACCGGCGGCCTCGTGGCCGAGGAGAAAGGGGAAGTCGTCGTTGATGCCGCCCTCGCGGTAATGCAGATCGGTGTGGCACACCCCGCACGCCTGCACCGCCACCACCGCCTCGCCGGGCCCGGGGTCGGGCACGATGACGGTGGCGATCTCCACCGGCTCGTTCTTCGCACGCGCGACGACGGCTCGTACGTCCTGGGGCATGAGCACTCCCTTCGTAGCGGGGCTCATACAGTACGTCCCCCGCCCCGCGGGGGCGGCCAGGCGGGCGGACGGGGAGCGGCCTGGCGAGGGGGAGGGGCCCGGGGGTGGATTGCTCCGGCTCAGTTCCCGGAGCCGACGATGGCGGTCACGCGGATCTCCACCCGCATGGCGGCGAGGCCGAGGACCGTGACGCCGGTCTCGGTCCAGATCGGCTCGCGTTCGCCGAGGCGGCGGCGGAACTGCTCGGCCATGACCGCGTTGTGGTCGTCGCCGATCGCGTCGGCGCCCGGAGCGACCTTGTGGTAGGAGTTGACGTGGATGACGTCCTGCCAGGTCGCGCCGACCGTGGCGAGCGTACGCTCCACGTTGTCGAACGCCTGGACGATCTCGTCCTCCAGGGAGTCGGGGATGACCAGGTCGTCGTCCACCCCGGCCTGGCCGGAGATCTCGACCCGGTCTCCGACGCGGACGGCCCCGCTGTAGCCGAGGGCCGCGTTCAGCTTCTCGCCGTAGCCCGGGGTGACGCCGAAGGTGACGGTGCTCATGGAGCTTCCTCTTCCTGTTCCAGGGGTGCGTTTCCTCAAGCTTGAGTTCACGCGTAAAGTGATCCTAGCAAGGAATGACTTCAAGCGCAAAGTGATCGCTGGCGCTGCCGGGGGCGGGACGATCCACCGGAGGGCGGAGCGGTCCATGAGCGGCACGGGAGGGTTCATGAGCGGCACGAACCAGCACGAGGGCGGCGAAGAACCGCGATGGCTCGATGAGCAGGAGAAGGAGGCCTGGACAGGGCTGATCTCCCTCGTCCTGCTGCTGCCCGGCAAGCTGGAGCCGCCGCTGCGGCAGGAACACGGCCTCACGCTCTTCGAGTACCTCGTGCTCAGCCACCTGTCCGAGGCCCCGCGGCGCAAGCTGCGGATGGGAGAACTCGCCTTCCTCGCCAGCGGGTCGCTCTCCCGCCTGTCGAACGTCGTCAAGCGCTGTGAGCAGCGCGGCTGGATCGTGCGCGCGCCCGACCCGGACGACGGCCGCTACACCCTCGCCGAACTCACCGACGCCGGCTTCGACGTCGTGCACCGGGCGGCCCCCACGCACCTGCGCGCCGTGCGCCGCGTCGTCCTCGACTCGCTGGACACGGCCGACCAGAAGGCCCTCGCCCGCATCGCGGAGAAACTCCGCATCGTCCCCGACGGCCTCGGCTGACAGCCGTCCCGCGGCGAACGCAACGGGGCCGTGAGGCGGCGCGGACGACGCCTTCTCCCGGCCCCGGACACCTGGGTCCTGCGCTCGATGGACCTCGCCGCGGGCGCCGGCCCCACCCGGGGCAGCGGCAGCGGACGCGTGACCGGTCGCCGGCTTCCGGTCGGGCGGGGGACGCGGTCGTGGCGAACGCCGGCGGTGCGTCGGCGTGACGGTCGGCCGGATCGTCCCCCTACCCCGAGGAGCCCGGACGTCAGGTGCTGTTCGACCGGCCGACGTAGAGGTTGCGGGCGCGGTAGTAGGTGTCGCCGGAAGGTCCGGGGGAGCCCGAGGAGCCTTCCATCTGCAGATTGATGATGATCCACATGGGGGCACCGACGAAGTTCGAGGCGCGGTGCTGACCGACCCAGGCGCCGTCGAGATAGTAGTGGATGTCGACGTCGGTGGCGCTCACCTTGGCGATCCAGGCGCGGTAGGTGTGCCAGGCGCCGGGGTTGGAGACGGGGACGATGGTGTTGTCCCAGCCGCCGTCGTAGGTGTTGAACCAGTTCCGGGCGTCGCCCTTGTACTCCAGGATGTCGCTCTCCGGCGGCCAGCCGTTGACGCCGGTCAGCCAGAACGCGGGCCAGGTGCCACGCGCGGACGGCGCCTGGAACTCGCCCTTGACCTCCCACTGCGGATACGTGTCGCTGACGACCACGTGTGCCTGGGAGTGGAGGGCGCCGGAGTGGTAGCGGATGGGCAGGTGGGGATCACTGCTGCTGTTGCCCTCGTCCCAGGTGATGCGCGACGCCTTGAGCACCAGGACGCCGCCGGACTCCAGATAGACGTGGTTGTGGTCGGAGGCGTCGGCGTACATGCGCGCGGAGCCGTTGTGGTCGGAGCCCCACGGGTAGCGGTAGTTCCACGCGGCCTGCAGGGCCCCGTAGTCGGCGAAAGTTCCGGAGCCGATGACGGTCTCCCACGCGAGCGGAGCAGCCGGCTGCGCGGCGGCGGGCGAGGCGCCGGCGAAGCCGGCGGCCCCGCCGGCGAGCGCGGCGCCGGAGGAGAGCAGGAACGTACGGCGGTCGAGCGGCATGGCGGGACCTTCCTTCGCGGGTTTCGCGGGTTGCGGACACGTGCCGTACGCGAGCGGAGGCGAGGCCCCTGCGCGAAACCGCCCGCCGACTTCCCACGAAAGCACAACAGCCGTTCCCCGGCGAGCCCGCCGCGAGCACGCGCGCCCGTCCCCCCGGGAGTCATTCCGCACCCATGCCGACTGTCACCACGTCCCACCCGTGCGTCCCGACTCCACGACGCTTCTCCACGCCCCGCCGGGCTCCCTCGCCGCGGGGACGCGGTGTCCCGGCCACCGCGACGGCCGCCCACCGGTTCTCGCGGCTTGAGGGGCCAGGCACGGCCGTCTGTGACGACGTGCGGTGCCGGACTGCTGGTCGGCCGACTGCCGCGGTGAGGCTCAACTTCCGGTACGTACCAGGGCGTTGACCCCGGGCGGCAGGAGGCTTACGTTGACAGAGCACAGTCAGAAAGCGCTTTCTTCGTGATCTCAGGAGAATCACTGTGCTCACCCCCCACCGCCACACTTCTCTGCGCGCCGCCCTCGTCGCGGCGGTTGCAGGTTGCCTCCTTGCTGTGGTGCCCGGCCCCGCGGCGGGTTCCGCACCCGGGTCCGGCACCGCCACGGGGGCCGGCCCCGCCCCGGGAACCGACGGGTCCGCCGCCGAGCGCCTGGTCCTGTTCGACGGCACCGGTACCGAAGGCTGGAGCCAGGCCGGGCCCGGCGGGTTCACCCTCGCCGACGGGGCGCTCACCTCGTACGGCGGCCTCGGGCTCATCTGGTACTCCGACCGGGAGTTCGGCACCGACTACCGGCTGACCCTCGAATGGCGCATGGCCGGCGACGACAACTCCGGTGTGCACCTCGGCTTTCCCGCCGGCGACGACCCCGCCATCCGCAACAGCGGCTTCGAGGTCCAGATCGACGCCACCGACTCCCCCGACCGCACCACCGGAGCGGTGTACGGGTTCCAGTCGCCCGACATCGCCGCCCGCGACGCCGCGCTGAAGCCGCCGGGCGAGTGGAACACCTACGACCTCCGCGTCACCGGCGACCGGCTCACCGTGCACCTCAACGGCGTGGAGATCAACGACTACACCGACACGGTCCCCGAGCGCCGCCTCGGGCCCGGGCACATCGGGCTGCAGAACCACGGCACCGGGGACGAGGTCTCGTTCCGGAACATCGTGATCGACATCTATGGCAAGTGACGAGCAGGCGGGGCCGTCGTCCCGCCGACTCGCTGTCCCGCCGTACCGCCCTACCCCCTCCACCGTTGGGAGCCTCATGAGCCGTCCGATCAAATCCCTGTCCCTCGTCGCGGCGCTCACCGTCCTGCCCGCCTTACTGGCGGCGACGCCGTCCGCCGTGGCCGCGCCCGGGCCCACCGGCGCGAGCGCACCGAACGCGGCCGGGTTCACCCGGACCGCACTGGTCGACTCCGACCTCGCCGACCCGTTCGAACTGGCCGTCACCCCGGACGGGCGCGTGCTCTGGGCGCAGCGCACCGGGGAGCTGAAGATCGTCGACCAGGAGACGCGGGAGATCACCACCGCGTACGACTTCGACTATCCGCTGGAGTTCACCACCCAGTCCGACGGGCTGATCGGGCTCGCGCTCGACCCCGCGTTCGCGGAGAACAATCGGCTGTATGTGATGCACTCCGACAAGGCCGAGAAGAAGGTCGACATCTCCCGGTTCACCCTGAACGGCAACCAGCTCGACCCGGCCTCGCAGAAGGTGCTGCTGTCCATTCCCACGTGGCGTGACGAAGGCCGCGCCAACGTGCACATGGGCGGCTCGCTGGCCTTCGACAGCAAGGGCAACCTGTACGCGGCCACCGGCGACAACACCGACCCCTTCGAGTCGGACGGCTTCTCGCCGACCGACGAGCGCGAGGGCCGGCACGCCTGGGACGCCCAGTCCACGGCGGCCAACACCAACGACCTGCGCGGCAAGGTGCTGCGCATCAAGCCCACCGACAGCGGCTCCTACACCGTTCCCAAGGGGAACCTCTTCGGGAAGGGCGAGAAGAAGACCCGTCCGGAGATCTACGCGATGGGCTTCCGCAACCCGTTCCGTATCAGCGTCGACCCGGCGTCCGACGCGCTGATGGTCGGCGACTACGGCCCCGACTCCGGCGAGGCGAACCCGGACCGCGGTCCGGCGGGCATCGTGGAGTACAACCTGATCTCCAAGGCCGGCAACATGGGCTGGCCGTACTGCGTCGGCAACAACATCCCGTTCAACGACTACGACTTCGCGGCCGGCACCTCCGGCGGAAAGTTCGACTGCGCGGCGCCGGTGAACGACTCGCCGAACAACACGGGCAAGACCCAGTTGCCCCCGGCGACCGCCGCGCAGGTCTGGTACTCGTACGCGGCCTCCGCCGAGTTCCCGCAGCTCGGCTCCGGCGGCGGCGGCCCGATGGGCGGCCCGGCGTACGACTTCGACCCGGACCTCGACAGCGCGACGAAGTTCCCGGAGTCGTACGACGGCAAGTGGTTCAACTACGAGCTGACGCGCAAGTGGTTCAAGACGTTCTCGTACGCGGGCGGGGAACTGCAGGCGATCGACCCGGTCTTCGAGGGCATGAGCTGGATCCAGCCCTTCGACGCGGCTTTCGGGCCCGACGGCTCGCTGTACGTCATCGACTTCGGCGAGGGCAGTGGCGTCGGCCGGGGGAGCACGAACACCAACGCGGGGATTTATCGCATCGATTACGTTGCCGAGGGGGCGGATGGGTAGTGAGCGGGGGCGGCTGGGCCGCGTGCTGAGCGGCGGTTGGGTCGCGTGCTGAGCGGCGGCTGGCACGTGACCGAGTGCGGTTGATCCGCGGCCGGACGGTGGCGAGTAGCGGCTGGGCCGGCCGGGTAGGCGCAGCCGGAACGCGGCCGATCGGCGTCGCCGGGCAACTCCTCCGCCCGGCGGCGCCTCCGCGGGTTTCTGACGGGCCGGTTCCGAAGGGTTGGGGTTTGGGCCGGTTTCGCGGTGCGGGGATTCGGGACCGTGCTCGGGGGCGACCGGTTCCGCGGGTCCGGGGTGTGGGCCGGTTTCGCGGGGGGCGGGGTTCGTGACCGGGCTCGGGGGTGGGGGTCCTGGCCGGGTGCTCGCGGCGCCGGCCCTTGTTCGGGGGCCGGTGTTCGGTCTGGTCCTGGATTCGGGGGGCCGGTGTTCGGCCTGGTCCTGGTTTCGGTGGAATCGGCGTCGACCTGGGTCCGGGTGCCGGGTGCCGGCGTCGGCTCGGTTCCGGGTCTGGGGGACCGGTGTTCGGCCTGGTCCCGGTTTCGGTGGAATCGGCGTCGGCCTGGGTCCCCTTGCGGGGTGCCAGCGACGGCACGGTCCCGGGACCGGGGCACCGGCGTCGGCACGGTCCCGGGTGCCGGAGAACCGGCGTCGGCACGGTCCCGGGCGCGGGCGAACCGGCGTCGGCCTAAGTCCCGTGCGGGGGAACGGCGTGGGCGTTACCGCAGCTTCCCCGAGCCCCACGCCCTCTCACGCCCGGTTCATATGCCCCCTCATGCCCGCCCAAGGACATGCGCCCGCTTTGGCAGTGAGCCCTGATGACCGGTGCCGGAGGCTGGACCAGGGTCGGGGCGAGGGCCGGTGCCGGAAGGCGGCCCAGTGCGGGGGCGAGGAGCGGTGCCGGGGAGAGCGGTGGCGCGTGGGGCGAGCCGGAGTACGGGGGCCTACGTCGGTGGCGCCGGCACTCGGGGGTGCCGGTGTCGGGGGCGCCGGTGTTCGCCCGGATCCATACGTCCCCTCACGCCCGCCCAAGGGTATGCGCCCGCTCTGACAGAGAGCCCGGGGCACCGGCGCCGGCGACTGGCCCGTCGCGTGCGTGCGGCGGGCCCGGGCCCGGGGTTACGCACCGGGGGCGGGCGTCGGTGCACGGACGCCGGTGTCGGGGGGTGCCGGTGGTGCGGGGCGCCGGTGTTCGTCCGGATCCCCACGTCCCCTCACGCCCGCCCAAGGGTATGCGCCTGCTCTGACAGTGAGCCCGGGTCACCGGCGCCGGTGACTGGACTGTCGCGTGCGCGAGTCGGGTCTGGGGGTACGCACCAGGGCGGGCGTTAGCGCGTGGGGTGGGCCGGTGTACGTGAGTACGCGTCGGAGGGGGCGCTCGTCCGTGACGGGAGCGGGTGCGGGGTTACGTGCCGGGGTGGGCGGTGGTGCGTGGGGCATCCGGCTCGGTGGGGTCCGTGTCGGGGTGGGGCGGTGTCGT
>NZ_AXVU01000023.1:0-112314 GCF_000482585.1 Streptomyces sp. CNQ329
GATCTGGAAGCCCTGTGAGGGGTGGAGGTGACCGGTACTAATAGGCCGAGGGCTTGTCCATAGCTGCTTGCGTCCACTGTGCGGGTTCTGAAACAACAACCCGCCCACACCACACCAGTCGTGATCTGGGTGGGGTGGTGTGGGGGAGAGTTTCATAGTGTTTCGGTGGTCATAGCGTTGGGGAAACGCCCGGTCTCATTCCGAACCCGGAAGCTAAGCCCGACCGCGCCGATGGTACTGCACGGGGGACCGTGTGGGAGAGTAGGTCACCGCCGAACAATTTTTAGCTCAACCCCCGGACATCGTCCGGGGGTTGAGCCATTTCCAGACCCTCACACCCCCAGCGACAACCCCGGCCAGCGGCTCCGCGCCTGCTCCGGGGAGCGCATCGTGGCCAGGGTGGGCAGTCCCTCGCGGTCGCCTTCGGTGAGGAGGGCGGGGAGCTGGGCGAGGGGCGCGACTGCGGCGATGTCGTCGAGGACGAGGGTGAGTGGTGGGTCGAGCCGGCCGGTGGATGACCCTTCGGCCATGCGGCGGCCGTGCTCGACCACGTCTGCGGCGAGAGCGGTGAGCAGTGGCATCGCGCCCGGTCGGGACCGGGTGCCTTCGATGGCTTCACCCACCAGATAGAGCGTTCCCCCTTCGTCGATGAATGACTCCAGGACGAGCGAATCTGCTCGGGTGGGTTTCGAAGCGTTGCGGATATGGATCGATGACATGCCCTCCAGCGCCGTCACCACCAGCTCCGACGCCGCGTCCCGCCGCTCCGGATGGCCCGTCAGCGCCGACTCCAGCTCGCCGGCCGCGCCCGAGGCCGCTTCCGGGACCGAGCGGAGGATACCCACCGGTTCGTGGGCGCCCGTGCCCTGGGCCCAGCGGTGGACCTGGGCGAACGGGCGGGACGACACGGCGGCGGCGTGGAGCCAGCAGCCGAGCATCGTCTCCGCGGTGTCCGCCACGGTCGTGTCCGTGCGGTGCTGGGGACGTACCGGGAGCAGGAGGGCCGCCGCGCGGGCCGAGGCCGTGGAGCGGTCCTGGCAGCCGGTGGCCGGGGACCAGCGGAGGCGGTCCGGGGTGTCGCAGAGCTGGCCCGGGTCGTAGACGAGGACGGGGCCGAGCTTGGCGCGGGCGTCTTTGGTGTCCGCCCACAGGGCGGCGTCGGAGGTCACGACGAGTGCCGGGCCCTCCGCCCCCAGCAGCGTCTCCCGGGTGACGGCCACGGCCGTCGGGCTGCCCTTACGGAACACCAGCGGTCCCGCGTGTGCCGGCGGCACACCGGCCGGGGGCCGCGCCGGCCCCTGCCGCGGGATCCCCGGCAGGGGCTCCGTGGACGGTGCGGGCCGCGGCTGCCACTCCCGGGTCCGTTGCACAGGCGGTCGGGGCCGCCGGGCGGGCGCCGGGGGCTCCGTGTCCTCGTACCGGGAGCCCTCATACCGCGAGTTCTCGTACCGGTCCTCCAGACCGCCTGCCAGCGCCTCGTCTCCCGCCGCCGCCTTTCGCGCCGCCGCACGGCGTGCCCGCCAGCTCGCCAGCGTCGTCATCCCCACGAGCGTGAACGTCCCCAGCACCATCAACTGGCTGATGAACACGCCCCAGAACAGCCCCCACCCCGACAGGGACTCCCGCGGCGTGTCCGGCCAGGCGGCCGGCAGATCGTGCGGCTCCGCAACCAGCTCGCGCATCGCCAGCGGCGTCCGCGTGAACGTGACGCCGTCCGGCCACGCCCCGTGCGCCAGCAACCCGGACAGACCCGTCGCCGTCCATACCAGGATCGTCAGGCCCAGCAGGAAGGCCATGACGCCGAGGAGCAGGGCGTCGGGGATGCCCCCCTCCGGGCTGCCCTGGTCCCCGCCCCGGCTCCGTCCACCGCGACCCTGCGCCATCTCAGGCCACCGTCGATTCCTTCTCCATCACCACCGGACCGGTGTCGTCCGCCGCCTCCAGGGCCGGTACCGGGGCGGACTCCGTCATCGCCCGGTCGGTGAAGACCAGCGGCCGTTCGGCCTCGGTCACCAGGTGCTTGACGACCTGCACGTTGCCGTTGACGTCCCACACCGCGATGCCGGGCGTGAGCGTCGGGATGATCTCCACGGCCCAGCGCGGCAGCCCGAGGACCTTCCCGGTCGCGCGGGCCTCGTCGGCCTTCTGGGCGTAGATCGTGCGTGTCGACGCCATCTTGAGGATCGCCGCCGCCTCCCGTGCCGCCGCTCCGTCCACGACGTCCGACAGGTGGTGGACGACGGCGACGAAGGAGAGGCCCAGCCGGCGGCCGAACTTCAGCAGCCGCTGGAAGAGCTGGGCGACGAAGGGGGAGTTGATGATGTGCCATGCCTCTTCCACCAGGAAGATGCGCTTCTTGCGGTCGGGGCGGATCCAGGTGTGCTCCAGCCACACGCCGACGATCGCCATGAGGATCGGCATGGCGATCGAGTTCCGGTCGATGTGGGAGAGGTCGAAGATGATGAGCGGCGAGTCGAGGTCGATGCCGACGGTCGTCGGGCCGTCGAACATGCCGCGCAGGTCGCCGTCGACGAGGCGGTCGAGGACGAGGGCGACGTCCAGACCCCAGTTGCGGACGTCCTCGACGTCGACGTTCATGGCCTCGGCCGCGGTGGGGGCGGGGTGGCGGAGCTGCTCGACGATGTCGGTGAGCACCGGCTGGCGGTCGGTCACCGTCTCGTTGACGTACGCGTGGGCGACCTTGAGGGCGAAGCCCGAGCGCTCGTCGAGGCCGCTGCCGGTGGCGACCTCGATGATCGTACGGAGCAGGGCGAGCTGGCCGGTGGAGGTGATCGCCGGGTCGAGGGGGTTGAGGCGGATGCCCCTGTCGAGGGCGGCGAGGGGGTCGAGCCGGATGGGGGTGATGCCCAGCTCCTGCGCGATGAGCGCCCATTCGCCCTCGCCGTCCTCGCCCTGGGCGTCGAGCACGACGACCTGGCGGTCGCGGAAGCGCAGTTGGCGCAGGACGTAGGTCTTCTCCAGCGCGGACTTGCCGTTGCCGGACTCGCCGAGCACCAGCCAGTGCGGGGCCGGGAGCTGCTGGCCGTAGAGCTGGAAGGGGTCGTAGATGTAGCCCTTGCCGCTGTAGACCTCGCGGCCGATGATGACGCCGGAGTCACCCAGTCCGGGCGCCGCGGTGGGGAGATAGACGGCCTGCGCCTGCGCTGTGGAGGTGCGCACGGGCAGCCTCTGGGTCTCCGTCTTGCCGAAGACGAAGCCCGCGAAGGCGCGCGTCGCCAGATCGAGGAGGTCGGCCATGGGGGTCACCTGATCCCGGTCGCGAAGGGCGGCGTGTTCACGAAGGCGCGGTGGTGCGGTGTGCCCTTCCGGGCGGGGACCGGAGCGTGGGGTGACGGGCCGGCGCACCGCGGCGCGCGTACCGTCCCGTGGTGGAGCATCAACCGCTGAGCCATGGGTCACCTGATCCCGGTCGCGAAAGGCAGCGTGTTCACGAAGGCGCGGTGGTGCTCTCTGTCGCACCATTCCAGTTTCAGGTATGACTTCCCCGCCGAGGCACGGATCGTGCGCTTGTCGCGGGCGAGAGCCTCGGGGGAGCGGGCGGAGACCGTGAGATAGCCGACGAGGTTGACGCCGGCGGCGCCGGAGGCGAGGTCTTCGCCGCGCTGGTCGATGCGGTCGTGGTGGGCGATGTCCCGGGGGTCGACGACGCGGTTCATCTTGGCCTGCCGGGACGCCTCGGCGTCATCGTTCGTCTTCTCCGTCAGCATCCGCTCGATGGCCACTTCTGTGGGCTCCAGGTCCATGCATACGGCGACCGTGCGGATGACGTCCGGGGTGTGGACGAGCAGCGGGGCGAGGAAGTTGACGCCGACGGGGGTCATCGGCCACTCCTTCACCCACGCCGTGGCGTGGCACCAGGGGTCGCGGGTCGCCGACTCGCGGGTCTTGGCGCGCAGGAACTGCGGGTCCACGGCATCCAGCTCGGCGGGCCAGGCGTTGCGCTGGGTCATGGCCTGGATGTGGTCGATGGGGTGGTCCGGGTCGTACATGGAGTGCACGAGGGCCGAGAGGCGCGCGATGCCCAGCGGCTGCCGTACCCGGATGTCGGCCTCGGCGAGACGGGCGCAGATGTCTCCCAGCTCGCGGGACATGATGACGGCGATGCACTCGTCGCGGCTCTGCTTGGTCGCGCGGCCCATGACCGTGGCCTCCTGGCCGAGGTCGCGGGTGTAGGGCATGCAGGCGACGAGGTAGGCGCGGTGCTGCTCGGAGGAGGTCGAGACCATCGACTGGAGCTGGTCGTACGAGCCCTTTATCCACTGCGGTGCGCGCGGGTCGCCGCGCTGCGAGACGTCCTTGGCGTGCGCGTCGGGGTCGGCGGGCAGCGTACGGGCGAGCATCTGCAGGCGGCGTACGAAGCCGTCGCCGTTGGCGGCGTGCTTGAGAAGCGTGCCGAAGCGGTCGACGAGCGCCTCCTGGTCCTCGCTGTCGCGCAGGCCGACGCCGGGGCCTTCGATCTCGATGACGGCGGTGACGGTGCGGCGGTCGGCGTGCAGCAGGACGGCGATCTCGTCAGGGCCGAAGGGGGCGACCATCCAACTGATGCGGCCGATGCCGGGCGGCGTGCCGACGGCGACCTCCTCGCCGTTGAGGCGGGTGCCGGCTTCCTGGGCGCCGGAGCGGTAGACGGCGGCACCGCTGCGCAGGAGGCGGCGGTGGCTCCGGCTGATCTCGAACCAGCGGTAGAAGGTGCGGCCGCGGTACGGGACGTAGACGGCGGCGAGGGCGAGCATCGGGAAGCCCATGAGCAGCACGATGCGCAGCGACAGCACGGGGACGAGGAGGCCGCACATCATGCCGAGGAAGGCGCCGCCGATGATCAGGCCGATCTCGCCGGTCTCGCGGTTACGGCCGACGATGGCGTTGGGGCGGGCCTTGCCGATGAGGTATGTACGCCGGGGGGTGATCGCCGGTGTGTCGTGCGTGGTCACCGCAGGTCACCTCCTGCTTCCGGGCTGGTGGGCGGAGTGCGGGGGCGTGCCGCGGCCCCCTTGCGAGCCGGAGCCGGAGCCGGAGCCGCCGGAGCCGGGGCTGGCGGTGCGGGGCTTCGGCGGGGCGGACTGCTGCGGGCGCGTGCTGTGGGCGGCGACACCGCCCGCGACCGGGTTGGCGGGCTTGGCCGCGGAACGGGACTCGCCGGTGGCGCCCCCCGCGGGCCCCGACGACGAGGTACGGGAGCCGTGGGTCTTCATACCGGCGGTGACCAGGGCGGCGGGAGTGGCCATGACGGCGGACGCCGGGTTGGCGGAGGTGGAGCGGCGGCCCTGCTTGGCGGTCATGATCTCGTCGCCGAAGCCGGGCACGAAGCGGTAGATCATCGCGCTGGCGAAGATGGCGAGCAGGATGATCGCGAGGCCGGAGACCACGGCGGAGAAGGCGTCGGGCCCTTCCTCGGCGGAGAGGGCGCCGGCGAGGCCGAGGACGATCACGATGACCGGCTTCACGAGGATCACGGCGATCATGATCCCGGCCCAGCGGCGGACGTGGTGCCACATGTTCTTGTCGACGAGCCCGGCGTAGACGGCGGTGCCGAGGAGGGCGCCGACGTAGAGGAGGGCGGCGCGGATGACGAGCTCCAGCCAGAGCACGCCTGCGGCGAGCACCGAGACGAGGGAGACGACGATGAGCATGATCGGCCCGCCGCCGATGTCCTCGCCCTTCTTGAGCGCCTCGGAGAAGCCGCCGAAGAAGGTGTCGGTGTTGGACGACGTACCGGAGGCGATGGCTTCGGTGACGGAGTCGGTGGCGGTGACGAGGGTGTAGAGGACGAGGGGGGTGAAGGCGGAGGCGAGGACGGTGAGCCAGAGGAAGCCGATGGCCTCGCCGAGTGCTTCGCCGAGGGGGACGCCGCGGATGGCGCGCTTGGCGACGGCGAGGAGCCAGAGCGTGAGGGTGAGGATGGTGGAGGCGGCGAAGACGACGGCGTACTGGCGCAGGAAGGTGGCGTTGGTGAAGTCGACGGTGGTCGTGGAGGTGACGGCGTCGGAGAGCTTGTCGATGGTCCAGGCGGCGGCTTCGGCACAACCCTTGGCAAGCGAGGACAGGGGGTCGACGGACTCGGTGACATCGCCGGGCGATTTGGGTGCGGACCGGCCGCCTTCGTCTTCCTTCTCGCAGTAGTCCCGGGCCGGGCCGATGAGGCTGTCGCACGCGCCGCCGCCGTCGTCCTGCGCCGGTACGGCGCCGAGGGCGCGGGGGGCGGCGAGCATGAGAGAGGCCTGCGCGCCCGCGAGCAGGGCGAGGGCTGAGGCGACGCGACGCCGCGGGCTACCGGGCATAGGTGAAGCCTCCGAACTGCTCGACGGCGTCCTCGATCTGCTCGTCGGTCGCCGCCGGTACATCACCGGGGACGGGGGCGGGGCCCCGCTTCTGGGAGTCGGCGGCGATCTTCCAGTCGCCGCCCGACCACTGGAGTTCGAAGGTCCAGGTGTGCCAGGTGGTGCGTACGGGCACGTCCGAGTCGGGGCCTGCCAGGCCGATCATGCCGGTGTACCAGACGGCCACGGTGGCCACTCCGTCCTCGTACTCCTTGACGGTCGTGCCGATCGGGACGGTCCGGGAGATGAAGGTCATGCCGGAGGGGGGCTCGCCCTCGGCGTCGAGCCCGAGGTTGGCGAGGAAGTCTTCCGAGTACGCGGCGTCCATGCCGGTCTTGGTCTTCTCCGCCAGGTCCGGTGTGTACAGCGCGTCGACCAGCTTGTGGCGGCCTTCGGGCGTGAACATCTGGTCGCCGCCGAGCGCGACGGCATAGTTCGCCGCCGCCGACTGGGCGCCCTGCGGGGATCGGGGGAAGCCCGAGGGGATGCCGTTGGTGGAGTTCTTGACCGGGGCGTCGCCCGTGGGGGAGGTGGGTTGGGCTTTGGTGTCGGGGTTGGCGGTGGATTCGGGGTCGTCCTGGGTGGTGCCGCCGCGGTTGGCGAAGGCGATGGCGGCGATCAGGAGCACCACGACGCCCACGACGGTGACCATCGCGCGGGAGGGCGAGACGCGGCCGCCGCGGCGCGGGGCCCCGTAGCGGGCGTCGTTGTCGCCCTCGGCGAAGCGGGTGCGGGTGCCGGGTTCGGGGGTGGCGTAGTCGACGTAGTCGTCGTCGTGGCTCATGCCGGGTCACCCCCTTCCGAGCGCCGGTGCTGCGTTGCCCCGGCGTGCCGTAGGCACAAGAAGGTAGCGGTGCGCCGTCCGACGGCGCACAGGGGTCCCCGGGCCGCGGCCGGGGGGTGGTCGCCTCCCGGGCCGCAGGCTCGGGCGACGTCCCGTCGCCGTGTGCCGCACCGCCGTTCGCCGTACGCCTGGCCCTGAAGTCACGGCCCGGCCTACACCGCCATTCCGTACACGATCGTGAACACGGTGCCGAGGGAGCCGATGATGAACACTCCCGTCAGTCCCGCCACGATCAGCCCTTTGCCTTGTTCTGCGCTGAACGTGTCGCGCAGCGCGGTCGCGCCGATGCGCTGCTTGGCCGCGCCCCAGATCGCGATGCCCAGGCAGAGCAGGATCGCGACCGCCATGACCACTTCGATCATCACGCGCGCTTCTTGGCCCAGGCTTCCGAAGGGACCCCAGTCAGGGGCGATACCGCCGATGATGGTGTTGATGTCGCCCTTGTCGGCTGCCAGGAACATGTCGTAACTCACCGCCCCATGCGCTGTGTTGCCGTCCGGGGTGGACGGCAGGAGTCATCGTCCATCCTCTCTGATGATGCCCGCGTCAGAGTCGATTTGGCGTCAACCGCGTGGATTTCACAAGGGTGTTCGGCGCTCTCCGCCGACTTTCCTGTGTGTATCACGTTAGGTGACTATGGGCAACGCTGCGTGCCTGCGGGGTCGGGGAGACGGTCGGGTTGTCCGACCTACGGCGCATCGGAGTATGTGAAGAGTGGGTGTCGCGGTGACGGGGGTCGGGCGGGCGTCGTTGGGGATTTGACTCAAACCGGCCGTAGGGAAGGCGGCGGATGTGTTCGAAGGGATGACGGTCGTGTCGGGCGTCGTGGTGCTCGTCGGCGCGGTCAGCGGCGTCGGGGCGTCCCCGCACGGGGCCGCCGTGCCGGTGGCGGCGGAGGTGGCCGAAGTGGCCGAGGGCGCGGGGGCGGCCGAGGCCGCGCAGCCGTCGGAGGCGCCGGTCGCCGCCTGACGCGGGCGGAGGTCCGGTGGCCGTACGGGCACCGGACCTCCGCCCGGCCGCCCTACACCGGCTGGCCGATGGGGCGCATGACGACCGTGTTGACGTCGACCCCCTCCGGCTGGTTCAGCGCCCAGACGATCGACTCGGCGACCTGGTCGGACGTCATCATCTCCATGCCCTCCGGTGCCCCGCCCCTGCCGTCCCAGAAGGCGCTGTCGGTGCGGCCGGGGGCGACGAGCGTGACGCCGATGCCGTCGCCGGTCACCATGCGGCGGGTGTTCTCCGCCAGGCCCGTCATGGCCCACTTGGTGATGCCGTAGATGTTGCCCGGGCCGTAGATGAAGCCCGCGACGCTGCCGACGATGACGATCCGCCCGCGCGTCTCGCGCAGTGCCGCCAGCGAGCTGCGGATGAGCAGCGCCGGGCCCAGGACGTTGGTGAGCACCATGTCGCGCCAGCCCGCGGGGTCACCGCTGCCGAGGTCGTCGTGGGTGGCGAAGCCGGCGTTGGCGACGACGGCGTCGAGCCGGCCGAACGCCGTGAGCGTCGCCTGCACCGCGTCGTCGACCGCCTCGTGGTCGGAGGCGTCGCCGGGCAGGGTCAGCAGCTCCGCCGGGTCGCCGGCGTCCTCGGCGAAGCGGCGCAGCCGGTCGGCGCGGCGGCCGGTGACGGCGACGCGACCGCCGCGGGCGAGGAGCTGACGGGCGGCGGCGGCGCCGATGCCGCTGCCGCCGCCGGTGATCAGGGTGACGGGCGAGTCGTGGGTCATGGCGGACGGGCCTCCGGGTGCCGTTCTGGGTCGGACGGGGTGAGTGCACCACTTGGAGTGTTCTCTAAGTCAACACCCCAGGTGGGGACGGGCGGAGGTGGTCGTCCGGTGCCTGCGGCGGTGGTGCTGGTGCCACCCCCGGTCCGGCGGCCGGCACCAGTGATCACCTGGCGTACGGCCACGAGGGTGGAGCCCACCACGCCACGACACAGGGAGACTGCCATGGACCGCTCCCGAACCGCCGCCCGCCGCGCCGGTGCCGTCGCGCCCGTCGCCGCCGCCCACGGCGCCGGGGGCGCCCCCGATCCCGTACAGAGCCGTCTGGACGCCCTACGGGATCGATCCGACCGACCCCGAGGCCGGCGTCACGGACGTGACCGAGCCGCCCGGCCACGAGTTCGGCGCCTCCGGAGGTCTCGTGACCTCGCCCGGGGACCAGAACACCTTCTGCAAGGCCCTCTTCGGAGGCAGGCTGCTGCCCGGCCGGGCGCTGCGGGCGATGACGCACGACACCACCGACGTCGGCGGCCAGGACACCTACCCGGAGGGCAGCCGGTACGGCTACGGCGTCGCGTCCTTCCCGCTGAGCTTCGGCGGCACGTACTGGGGCCACGGCGGAGACCTGCCGGGCGACTCCGTCGCCGGCGGGTGGGCCGGCCGGGGGCGGGGGACGGTGCCCGTCTACCCCACCACCTGGGCCGCCGAGGGCGGCCGGCTGGCGGATCTCCAGGGGGCGGCCGACGCGGCGCTGTGCGCGAAGGACCGTCCGGAAAAGGGGCGTTGAGAGCGCATCCGGCCGGGAACGGGCAGACAGCCGGAGCCCGATGAGGGATGGTTGAGGAGTGCGCAAGCTCTGGCTCTTCGTGGCGCTGGGGTCGGGGATGGCCCTGTCGTTCCTGGCCCTGCTCGTCGTCGGCACGTACACCGCCGCGTCCGGACTCGCCGGCCGCGGCGTCGGTCTTGCGAAGGGCGCGGTGCCCGCGACGTACCAGTCGCTGGTCCAGCAGTGGGGCAACCTCTGCCCCGCCCTCAACCCGGCCCTGCTCGCCGCGCAGTTGTACCAGGAGAGCGGCTGGGACCCCAACGCGGTCAGCCCCGCCGACGCCCGCGGCATCGCCCAGTTCATGCCGGGCACCTGGGCCACCCACGGCATCGACGCCAACGGGGACGGCAAGCGCGACATCAACGACCCCGAGGACGCCATCCCTTCGGCGGCCACGTACGACTGCAAGCTCGCCGGCTACGTCGAGGACGTGCCCGGCGATCCGACCGACAACATGCTCGCGGCGTACAACGCGGGGCCGTACGCCGTCATCAAGTACAACGGCGTGCCCCCCTACCGCGAGACGCAGAACTACGTGCAGGTCATCAGCGCCCTGGAGCAGAGCTTCGCCGCCCCCGCCTCCCGCGTCTCGCCCTCGAAGCAGGCCGCCGGCGCCATCCACTATGCGCAGGACAAGCTCGGCACGCCCTACCGGTGGGGCGGCGACGGCACGCCGGAGGACGGCGGCCGGTTCGACTGTTCGGGGCTGACGAAGGCGGCGTACGCCTCGGTGGGCATCGAGCTGCCGCGGGTGGCGAACGATCAGTGGAACGCCGGGCCGCACCCGGGCAGGGACGAACTGCTCCCCGGTGACCTGGTGTTCTTTGCGTATGACATGAACGATTCGCGCTCCATCCACCATGTCGGCCTCTATGTAGGGGGCGGTTACATGATCGACGCCCCTTACACCGGGGCCGTGATCCGTTTCGATCCGATCGACTCACCGGACTACTTCGGCGCCACGCGGGTCACGGAGGCCGGCGCCGAGGCGCTGCCGAAGCGCTGACGTGCGGGGGCCGCGGCGCGCGGGCGCCGTAGCGGCCACACGGACGGTCACTCTTCGATAACCTCCCGGTGATCTTTCGGTCGCAGACGGAACGCAGGCCGTCGCGGCGCCGTTGCAAAGGGCGGGCGGCACCGTTGCAATAGGAAAGACGGCAGCCGCCGGTCAGCGGGAAACGGGTGGGGAGAGGAGCCGAGTGGACATGCGTTCGCTGCACCTGGCGGGGGCACCCCCGAGCGGGTCGAACGCCGACGTTTCCGTGCTGTACGACATCAACGGCATCGCGGACTCCACGCCGCCCTGGTTCGACCGCGGGGCGGCGTTTCTCGGCGAGTACGGGCTGATGGGGCTGCTCGGCGTGCTGCTGGTCGTGTGCTGGTGGCGAGTGCGCCGGCGTGCGGGTGCGCTGCCGGCCGTGGCCGCGCTCCTGTGGGGGCCGCTGGCGGGGGCGCTCGCGTGGGTGGCGAACATGCCGATCCGCGCGATCGTGGAGCGCCCGCGGCCGTTCCGGGAGCATGAGGGCCTGGAGGTCCTGCTGCCGGGCACGACCGGGTACTCGTTCGTCAGCGACCACACCTCGGTCGCCATGGCGCTGGCCGTCGGCATTTTCATGGCGAGCAGGCGGTACGGGCTCGCGGCGCTGGCACTCGCGCTGCTGGAGGGGCTCAGCCGGGTCTACCTGGGCGTGCACTACCCGTCGGACGTCGTCGGCGGGATCGCGCTCGGCACGTCGGTGGCTTTGCTGCTGGCGCCCGTGGCGACGGCCGCGCTGGTGCCGCTGGTGCGGCGGGCGCCGGAGTGGCTCGTCGGCGATCCGGAGGAGCCGGAGGCGGGGCACGACCCGGCGTCCGGGCCGGGCGCCGTACCGGCGCCGCGGACGGAGCCTCTGGACCGCGGCGAAGGCGGCCGGGACGGCGACGAGTTGGCGGCGTAGCCGGTACGGCAGGGGGCGGCAGCTGCGGAGGCCGGCGCGAGGGCGTACGGAAGCACGCGCCACCGCGCGCGCGAACCAATGCGCCCCCCGCAGTGCTCAGCGCCCCCGTGCCGCCACCGCCTACACCGCCTGGTCGAAGTCGAACAGCCGGTCGGGGTCGTACCGCTTCTTCACCTTCGCCAGCCGCTCGGCCGCCGGCCCGTAGTACGCGCCGCGCCACTTCCGCAGATCCGGATCCGCGTAGTTCTGGTACGCCGCCCCCGAGGCGTACGTCCGCATCTCCGTGTACGTGTCCGCGAGCCACCGTTCGCCGGGACCGCCGTCCTCGTCCTCGCTCCACGACGAGATGTACTGCGCGAGCACCCGGGAACCGCGGTGCACGAACGCCGTGTCCGCCACCGGCACCCGGTTCACCGCCCCGCCCAGCGCCGTGAGGATGAACAGCGCGTCCGCCGCCCGCGACGCCTTCTCCGCCCGGTCCAGCAGCGTGCCGATGCCGCCGGCGCTCAGCGGCTCGTCGTAGAAGTCGGAGCGCGCCGCGAACGTGTCGCGCTGCAGGATGCCGCGCGCGTTGCGGCCCGGCACGCTGCCCTGCAGCCGGCACTGCTCGCGGTCGGCCTGCGCGCAGCCCGCGTACGTGCGCATGGCGTGGATGTACGTCTGCGGGCCGATGGAGACGTCCTCGGCGGGCCCCGGGCCGCCGGCCTGGTCGGCGAGGAGATCGACGGCGGCGTGCATGTCGTCCTCGGTTCCCAGCGACAGCGCCGCCACCGAGATCGTCGGCTCGCCGCCGCGGGTGTTGCCGAAGTGGACGGCGGACCACAGCTCGTCGGGCTGGTCGGGCCCCCACTGCTGCCACGTGGTCAGCAGCGCCTCGGCCTTGGACCACGGCCACACCATGTTCGCGGCGACGACGTCCGCGGCCTCGCGGGTGTCGTAGCGCAGCTCGGTGACGATGCCGAAGTTGCCGCCGCCGGCGCCGCGCAGCGCCCAGAACAGGTCCTTGTTCTCCTCCGCCGAGCACTCGACGGTCCTGCCGTCCGCGGTGACGACCGTCGCGCCGGTGAGGTGGTCGCAGGTGAGACCGTACGCGCGCGAGACCACCCCGTGCCCGCCGCCGAGGGTGAGTCCCGCCATGCCGACGGTGGCGCAGGAGCCGGCGGGTATGGTCCGGCCGCGGACGGCGAGGGCCTCGTAGACGTCGATGGTGCGCGCCCCGGCGCCGACGGTCGCGGTGTCGGAGTCGGCCTCGACGCCGGAGAGTGCGGAGACGTCGACGACGAGGCGGCCGTTGCCGCTGGAGAATCCGGCGTAGGAGTGGCCACCGCTGCGTACGGCGACGGGGACGCCGGCCGCGCGGGCGAAGCGCAGGCACTCGGCGGCGTCCTCGGCGTGGTCGACGTAGGCGACGGCGGCGGGGCGCAGGTCGTCGAAGCGGGTGTTGTACTGCTGGGCGGCGATTCTGTAGTCGTCGTGCCCGGGGAGGATCAGGCGGCCGGCGAGGGACGCCGCGAGCGCGGGCCAGTCGGGCGGGCCGGTGGTCGTGCCGCCGCCCGAGCCGCTGGGTTTCGGGTCGGGCTTCCCGCCGTCGTCGTCGCCCGAGCAGCCGGCGACGCCGGCGGCGCCCACGCCTGCGGCCGTGGCGAGGGCGGTACGGAGCACTGTGCGCCTGTCCATTCGCACAGCACAGCGCATTGTGCCCGCCCTTCGCTACCCCCAAGTAGCAAAGCCTGGGCCGTGCGTACCCCTCAGCAGGCCCCGTCCGGCGCCGGCAGGTGGTCCGCGGCGTCCGCGCGGGCGCGGGAGCGGGCGCGGCGGGCCGGCCCGGTCCAGCCGCAGGTGCAGCGGGCGTACGTGAAGGCGCCCTGCTCCGCGGTCGAGGTGCGGTGACTCCCGTCGCGGTACGGGCGGTCGTCGGCACCCGCGCCGTCCTCGCCCCGCCCCTCGCCGGGTCCGTCGCTGAGCACGCGGTCACGGTACCGCGGTGGGACAGACCGTGACGGTGCCCCCTCCACCTCGTTAAGCGAACCGGAGAAACCACCGGCCGGGGGTAGCGAGAGATGGCGGCTGAGCAGCGGCGGACCGGAACGACCGGAACCGCGCCCGCACGTCCCGGCGCCTCCCCCGCGGCAAGGCCGGCGGTCGCCCTCGCGCTCCTCGCGGCGCTCGCCGCGGCGGCCGTGTCCGCCACCGCCGGCTGCTCGGGCCGCGGCGCCGCGGCCGACGGACACCCGGGCGGCGACCCGCTCACCGCCGTGCAGCGCGCCGCCGACGCGCTCGCCGGGGCGGGCAGTTCCCGGGCGCGTACGGCGATGGAGATGACCAGCGGCGGCACCCGGGTCACCGTCAGCGGAGACGGCGCGTTCGACTATGCGGGGCGGCGCGGCCTGCTGCGCGTGGTGCTGCCGCAGGCGGAGGAGGAGCCGATCACGGAGCTGTACGTGGGCGGCGAGCTGTACATGAAGAACCGCGGCGGCGGCGTTCCCGCCGACAAGTGGCTCCGCGTCGACACGGCCCGGCTCTCCGACGGCAACCTCGTCACCAACGGCGCCACCGACCCGCTGACCGCCGCCGAACTGCTGCGCGGCGCCCGCGAGGTGCGGTATGTGGGCAAGGAGCGGGTCGGCGACAGTGTCGTCCACCACTACGAGGGCACGGCGGACCTCGGCCGCGCCGCCCGCGTGGCGTCCCCGTACGCGCGCGGGGCGCTGGCCGCCGCGGCGGACGGGTTCGTCCAGGACGCGGTGGTCTTCGACGCGTATCTGGACGAGGCGGGCCGGCCGCGCCGGGTGCGGCACGAGTTCGCGCTGTCCGGCGGCTCACCGGTGCGGGTGGCCTCGACCGTCGAAACCTACGACTTCGGGGCGCCGGCCGAGGTGACCCTCCCCGCGGAGCACGACATCTACGCCGGAACGGTTCACCATGTCGGCCAACAGTCCGCTTCCTAGAGGCAGTTGATTCCGGCCGTTTGCGCGGGCGCGTCGGGATTCGCCCGGGAAAGCCGGGGCCGGAAATGGTCCGGACGTGTCATGCGCGGACTGTGCGGCGCTCCCTACGCTGATCGGTGAGCCCGGCTGCCGGCGGGTGTGCAAGGGGAAGTGGGGTGATTGCACGTGGGTCGGGGGTCGGCCGTCCAGGACCATGTGGCTCTCGCCGAAATCGAGTTGTGCGGTGAATTGATCATCGCGGCGACGAGCGCACCGGAAGAGCGCCTGAGCGAGGACCGCATCGACGAAGTGCTGAGGGTGGAAGCCGCGCGGCGCGGCTCCGAGCGGGACCGCAGGTGCGGTCGGCGGGAGATCACGCCCTAGCGCGGCGGCACGCGGCGCGCAGATACGCAGCACAGGGGCACGGCGGCACGGCGGCACGGCGGCACGGGGACCGCGCGGCACGGGGACCGCGCGGCACGGTGTCCCCCCGGCGCGGGGCACGTCGCGGAGGCACATCACCGAGGGGGACGCGGCCGGACCGGCCGCGGACGCTGCGCGCGGCTCACGTACGCGCAGCAGCGGCGGCCGTCCGCCCGGCGTTACGCGCGCAGCATCCGGGCGATCGCGGCGGTGGCCTCCTCGACCTTCGCGTCGATCTCGTCACCGCCCCGGGCGGCGGCGTCGGCGACGCAGTGCCGCAGGTGCTCCTCCAGCAGTTGCAGCGCGAAGGACTGCAGCGCCTTCGTGCTGGCGGAGACCTGGGTGAGTATGTCGATGCAGTAGACGTCCTCTTCGACCATCCGCTGCAGACCGCGGACCTGGCCCTCGATCCGGCGGAGTCGTTTGAGATGGGCCTCTTTGTCCTTGCTGTAGCCGTGCGGGCCGGCGCCCGGCGCCGTCTCGACGGCGGTCGTCGCTCCCGTGGTGTCGGTCACGTGCCCGTCCTTCCGTTGTCCGTGCCTCGATCCGCCCGGCGCGTATCGCTGTGTGTGCGTCCACCGTATGCGAACTGTGCCGTATATACCCTCAGGGGGTATATACTACCGCCTTCGTGGCATTCTGTCCTGCGGCTGTTCTGCGGAGAGGGTTCGCTCCGCGGGTACGCCTCGCCTAGCATCATCACGACCTATTCGCCGATATTCGCAGCACTGAGGATCACCACGTGCGATTTCGTCTGACCCCCAGGGAGACGAGCTTCTACGATATGTTCGCGGCCTCCGCCGACAACATCGTGACGGGCTCGAAGCTCCTGATGGAACTGCTCGGGGCGGACTCCTCCGCCCGGGCCGAGATCGCCGAACGGATGCGCGCTGCGGAGCACGCCGGCGACGACGCCACCCACGCCATCCTCCACCAGCTCAACGCCTCGTTCATCACGCCCTTCGACCGCGAGGACATCTACCGGCTGGCCAGCTCCCTCGACGACGTCATGGACTTCATGGAGGAGGCTGTCGACCTCGTCGTCCTCTACCAGATCGAGGAGCTGCCGCGGGGCGTGGAGCAGCAGATCGAGGTGCTCGCCCGGGCCGCCGAGCTGACCGCCGAGGCGATGCCCAACCTCCGCACGCTCAACCACCTGCCGGAGTTCTGGATCGAGGTCAACCGGCTGGAGAACCAGGCCGACCAGATCCACCGCAAGCTGCTCGCGCACCTCTTCAACGGCAAGTACGACGCCATCGAGGTGCTCAAGCTCAAGCAGATCGTCGATGTCCTGGAAGAGGCCGCCGACGCCTTCGAGAAGGTCGCGAACACCGTGGAAACCATCGCGGTCAAGGAGTCCTGAGCCCGGTGGACACCTTCGCGCTTGTCGTCACGATCGGTGTTGCGCTCTTCTTCACGTACACCAACGGCTTCCACGACTCCGCCAACGCGATCGCGACCTCCGTCTCCACCCGCGCCCTGACGCCGCGCGCCGCGCTGCTCATGGCCGCGGTGATGAACTTCGCCGGCGCCTTCCTCGGCAGCGGCGTCGCCAAGACGGTGAGCGAAGGGCTGATCGAGACCCCGCACGGCACGCACGGGATGTGGATCCTGTTCGCCGCCCTGGTCGGGGCGATCACGTGGAACATGATCACGTGGTACTTCGGGCTGCCGTCGTCGTCCTCGCACGCGCTCTTCGGCGGCATGGTCGGCGCGGCGCTGGCGGCGTCGTCCACGGTGTTCTGGTCGGGGGTGCTGGAGAAGGTCGTCATCCCGATGTTCGTCTCGCCGATAATCGGCCTGTGCGTCGGCTATCTGGTGATGTGCGCCATCCTGTGGATGTTCCGTCGCTCCACCCCGCGCCGCGCGCAGCGCGGCTTCCGGGTGGCGCAGACCGTCTCGGCGGCGGCGATGGCGCTCGGGCACGGGCTGCAGGACGCACAGAAGACGATGGGCATCGTGGTGATGGCGCTGGTCATCGCGGACGTGGAGGACGAGGGCGACGCCATCCCGTGGTGGGTGAAGGTGGTGTGCGCGCTGATGCTGTCGCTCGGTACGTACGCGGGCGGCTGGCGCATCATGCGGACGCTCGGGCGCCGCATCATCGACCTCCAGCCCCCACAGGGGTTCGCCGCGGAGACGACGGCGGCGGGGATCATGTACTCGGCGTCGTTCATGTTCCACGCGCCGATCTCGACCACCCACGTGATCACCTCGGCGATCATGGGCGTCGGCGCGACGAAGCGGGTCAAGGCCGTGCGGTGGGGGGTGGCGAAGAACATCGTGATGGGATGGTTCGTCACGATGCCGGCCGCGGCGGGGGTGGCGGCGGTGGTCTACTGGCTGGTGCATCTGGCCTTCGAGTAGCGCCGAAGCGTTTCTCCTCCGGCCGCGGGCCCCGCGGCCCTCAGCCGAAGCGGCCCGAGATGTAGTCCTCCGTCGCCTTCTTCTCGGGGTTGGAGAAGATCTTGTCGGTGTCGCCGGCCTCGATGAGCCGGCCCGGCTCCCCGACCTCCGACAGGTTGAAGAACGCCGTACGGTCCGACACCCGCGCCGCCTGCTGCATGTTGTGCGTGACGATCACGATCGTGAACCGCTCCTTCAGGTCGGCCATCAGGTCCTCGATGGCGACGGTCGAGACCGGGTCGAGGGCCGAGCAGGGCTCGTCCATGAGGAGCACCTGCGGTTCGACGGCGATGGCGCGGGCGATGCACAGCCGCTGCTGCTGGCCGCCGGACAGACCCGAACCGGGACCGCGGAGCCGGTCCTTGACCTCGTTCCACAGGTTCGCGCCGCGCAGGGACCTCTCCACCACGTCGTCCAGCTCGGACTTCCGGTAGCGGGCGTTGAGCCTCAGCCCCGCGGCCACGTTCTCATACACGCTCATCGTCGGGAACGGATTCGGCCGCTGGAAGACCATGCCCACCACCCGGCGCACCCCGACCGGGTCGACGCCCGGTCCGTACAGGTCGTCGCCGTCGAGGCGCACCTCGCCCTCGACGCGCGCACCGGGGGTGACCTCGTGCATGCGGTTGAGGGTGCGCAGGAGGGTGGACTTGCCGCAGCCGGACGGACCGATGAAGGCGGTCACGGACGTGGGCTCGACGGTCATCGAGATGCCGTCGATCGCCTTGAAGCCGCCGTAGTAGGCGGTCAGGTCGCCGATGTCGATGCGCTTGGCCATGGGGCTGGAATCTCTTTCGTGGGTGGTCGTCAGCGGCCGGTCTTCGGGGCCTTGAAGCGGGCGATCAGGCGGGCGATCAGGTTGAGGAACATGACGAAGACGATGAGCACCAGGGCGGCGGCCCAGGCGCGGTCGAAGGAGGCGTTGTTGCCGTTGGCCCACTGCTCGTAGATGGAGAGCGGAAGCGACGCCTGGGCGCCGTCGAAGGGGTTGTCGTTGATGGCGGGGTTGCCGAAGACGAGCAGCAGCAGGGGAGCCGTCTCGCCGGTGATGCGGGCGACGGCGAGCATGACGCCGGTGGTGATGCCGCCGACGGAGGTGGGCAGGACGACCTTGAGGATCGTCTTCCACTGCGGTACGCCCAGGGCGTACGACGCCTCGCGCAGCTCGCTCGGGACGAGCTTCAGCATCTCCTCGGTGGAGCGCACGACGATCGGCATCATCAGGATGGCCAGCGCGAAGGAGCCGGCGAGGCCGGAGTAGCCGAAGCCCAGACCCATGATCCAGAGGCTCAGGACGAAGAGGCCGGCGACGATCGACGGGATGCCCGTCATGACGTCCACGAAGAACGTCACGGCCTTCGCCAGCGCCCCCCGGCCGTACTCCACCAGGTACACGGCGGTCAGCAGCCCGATCGGGGTGGCGATCACCGTGGCCAGAGCGACCTGCTGGACGGTGCCGAGGAGGGCGTGGTATATGCCGCCGCCGGGGGCGATTGCGACCACGCCGTTCATGGAGTGGGTCAGGAAGTAGGAGTCGAGGACCTTGACGCCCTGCCGGAGGGTCTCCCGGATCAGCGCCGCCAGGGGGATGACGGCCAGCAGAAAGGTTCCCCACACGAGCGACGTCGCCAGTCGGTCCTTCGCCTTGCGCGCGCCCTCCACACGCGCCGAGACGCCGTACAGCCCGGCCACGAAGAGCAGCGCGGCGATCAGCCCCCACTGCACCCGGCTGTCCAGCCCCGCGCCCAGCCCGACGGCCACCGCCGCCGCCACCGCCGCGGCGGCGGTGGCCACGGGCACCCAGCGGGGCAGACGCGGCTGGTGGATGGCGAAGGGGTCGGGGCGGTCCACCAGGCTCCCGGGGGGGCTCATGTGTCTCCCCGGCTCATGCGCTTCTCCGCCCGCGCGGCGGGAGGTGCGGTCGAGGCCGTCGGGTGCGGCTGGGCAGCCACGCGTGCGTCGCTCATGCGTGGGCCCCCGAGTACTCCTTGCGGCGCGCGATGATCAGCCGGGCGGCGCCGTTGACCAGCAGCGTGATGACGAACAGCACCAGGCCGGAGGCGATCAGAGCGTCCCGCCCGAACTCCCCGGCCTCCTTGAACGCCGAGGCGATGTTCTGCGCGAACGTCCCGCCCCCGGGCTCCAGGACCTTCGCCGACAGCAGCGCCGACGGCGACAGCACCGTGGCCACCGCCATCGTCTCGCCGAGCGCCCGCCCCAGGCCCAGCATCGAGGCCGAGATGACGCCGGAGCGCCCGAAGGGGAGCACCGACATCCGGATGAGCTCCCAGCGCGTGGCCCCCAGCGCCAGCGCCGCCTCCTGGTGCGTCTGCGGCGCCTGCCGGAAGACCTCGCGGCTGACGTTGGTGATGATCGGCAGGATCATGATCGCCAGCAGGATGCCGGCGGTCATCAGGGAGCGCGGCGCGCTGCCGTCGAACGAGAAGACGACGGTCCAGCCCAGGAGGTCGTCCAGCCACTCGTAGGGGCCGATGAGGTGCGGCACGAGGTACAGGGCGCCCCACAGGCCGTAGACGATCGAGGGCACGGCGGCCAGCAGGTCGATGACGTACGCGAGGGGCGCCGCGACGCTGCGCGGCGCGTAGTGGGTGAGGAACAGCGCGACGCCCACCGCGATCGGGACCGCGATGACCATGGCGATGACCGACGAGACGACCGTGCCGAAGGCCAGCACCGCGATGCCGAAGACCGGCGGGTCGGCGTTGGCGTCCCACTGGAAGGTGGTGAGGAAGTTGCCCTCGTTCCTGGCGAGGGCGAGCGCGGCGCGGTAGCCGAGGAAGGCCGCGATCGCGCCCATGATCACCAGGAGGGTGATCCCGGAGCCCTTCGACAGGCCGGCGAAGACGCGGTCGCCGAGCCGGGTGCCGGCCGTGCGGCGGTCCTTCCCCTGCGGCGCCTGCGGCGGTGGCGGGGCGGGGGTGCGTATGCCGGTGTCGGTACGCACGGGCGGCCCCTCGCCGGGGTGGGGCGGCGGCGCGGGGGCGTGCGCCTGTCGTCCCGGCGGCGGTGCACCGGATGAGGGAACCGCGCCCTCCGGGCCCCCGCGCAGGTCGGCGTGGGGGCTGCGGGGGTCCGGGGCGGCGGTCAGGAGAGTGACTCCACGGTCGTACGGACCTTCCCTGCGATCTCGGCGGGCAGCGGGGCGTAGCCGAGCCGGCTCAACTGGGACTGGCCGGCCTCGCTGGCGGTGTATCCGAGGAAAGACTTCACCTTGTCCAGATTGTCCCTGTTGTTGCCGGTGTCGCAGACGATCTCGTAGGTCAGGAGGGTCAGGGGGTAGGCGCCGTCGGCGTCGGTGGTGTAGTCGAGCTGCATCGCCAGGTCCTCACCGGTGCCGATGATCTTGGACATGGCGATGGCCTTCGAGGAGTTCTCGCTGGTGGCCTCGACGGGCTCGGAGGCGCCGGTGTCCAGCTTCACGGTGCGGATGTCGTTCGCGGTGGCGTAGGACAGCTCGAAGTACGAGAGGGCGCCGTCGGTCTGCATCACCTGCGAGGAGACCCCGGAGGAGCCGTCCGCGGCCTGCCCGCCCTGGACGGGCCACTTCTTGCCGGGCTGGTGCGGCCAGGTGTCCTGCGCGACGGCTGCCAGGTACTGGGTGAAGTTGTCGGTGGTGCCCGACTCGTCGGAGCGGTGCACCGGCTGGATCTTGGTGTCCGGCAGGTCCGTGCCGCGGTTGAGGTCGGCGATGGCCGGGTCGTCCCAAGTGGTGATCGCGCCGGCGAAGATCTGGCCGAGGACGTCCGCGTCGAGAACGAGATCGTCGACGCCCTCGACGTGGTAGCCGATGGCGATCGGTCCGCCGAGCATCGGGACGTCGATCGCCTCGCCGCCCTTGCAGACCTTCTTCGACGCCTGCACCTCCTCGGGCGTGAGCGCCGTGTCGGAGCCGGCGAAACCGGTCTTGCCCTGCAGGAACTCCTCGATGCCGGCCCCGGAGCCGGTCGCCTTGTAGTTGACGGTGATGTCCGGGCACAGGCCCTGGAAGTCGCTCACCCACTGGTCCATGGCGTTCTTCTGCGCGGAGGAGCCCGACGCGAGCAGCTCGCCCGAGCCGGAGCACCTCACGTCCCCGCGGGCGGCCTGGGCGCCGCCGTTCGCGGGGCCGGATCCGCCGGTGTTGTCGTCCGACCCGCAGGCGCCGAGGGCGAGGGCGCCGGCGAGGGCGAGCGAACCGGCGGCGGCGGTCCGCAGCCGGGTGGTGCGGGGAAGCTTCACGGTGGGGTCCTTTGCGGTTCTTGCGGTACTCGTGCGAGACCTCTTCCTCAGGTATGCGCGTTCGCATCCGTCTCGCCTGCGCTGATTCACCTTTCATTGCCGAAGTTAGGCGGAACAGGTGAATCGATTCGGCGTCCGAAGTGAACGAAAAGTGAACCTCGTCCCTCGTTCGGGGGAGCGGCCCGCCTTCGCGGCCCCCGTCGCCCTTCCCGCCGGGCCGGGCGGGTCCCCTACGGGTGCCCCCGTAACCGGTTCCGGTGGCCGCGCGCTCCCGCTCGGCCGCGTGGGCACGTACGGTGAAGAGATGACGAGCATCGGTGGTGCGGAGATGGTCGACTGGAATCTCGCGGTTGCGACCGCGACGCGGCTCGCGCGGCCGGGGCCCGAGGTGAGCCGGGACGAGGCACGCGCCATCGTCGGCGAGCTGCGGGCGCACGCCCGGTCGGCCGAGGAGCACGTACGCGAGTTCTCCCGGATGTATCCCGACGGCGCCGACCCCCGCCACGACACCCCGGTCCTCGTCGTCGACCGGCCCGGCTGGATCAAGGCGAACGTCGCGGGCTTCCGCGCCGTCCTCGCACCGCTGCTGGAGAAGATGGACAAGCGCCGCTCCGGCCTGCCCGGCGGGGCCGTCCTGGGCGCCGTCGGCGGCAAGGTCACCGGCGTCGAGCTGGGCATGCTGCTGTCGTTCCTGTCCTCCCGCGTCCTCGGGCAGTACGAGACCTTCGCACCCGCCACCCGCGACCTGCCCGGCGGCCCGGCCGCCCACGCCGGCTCCGAGGGCGGCGGCGCGGGCCAGGGCCGGCTGCTGCTCGTCGCGCCGAACATCGTCCACGTCGAGCGCGAGCTGGAGGTCGCCCCGCACGACTTCCGGCTGTGGGTCTGCATCCACGAGGAGACCCACCGCACGCAGTTCACCGCCGTCCCGTGGCTGCGTGACCACCTGCAGGGCGAGATCCAGTCGTTCCTGGGTGAGACCGAGATCGACCCGGCCACCCTGCTGGACCGCGTACGCGAAGCGCTGCAGAGCCTCAGCGGCAGCCGGGAGGAGGGCGGCGAGGAGCAGCGCAGCATCGTCGAGGTCGTCCAGTCCCCGGCGCAGCGGGAGATCCTGGGGCGGCTGACCGCGGTGATGTCCCTGCTGGAGGGGCACGCCGACTACGTGATGGACGGCGTGGGCCCGCAGGTCGTGCCGTCGGTCACGGAGATCCGGGAGAAGTTCACCAAGCGCCGCCAGGCCGGCGCGGGCCGGCTGGACCAGGCGCTGCGGAGGCTGCTGGGCCTGGACGCCAAGCTCCGCCAGTACCGCGACGGCGAGCGCTTCGTACGGCACGTGGTCGACCAGGTCGGCATGGACGGCTTCAACCGGGTGTGGACCTCGCCCAACACCCTGCCGACCAAGTCGGAGATCGCCAAACCGGCGGACTGGATCGCGCGGGTGCACAGCCGCGCCGAGAGCTGACCACCGCCCCCGCGGTTCCCGTGGCGGCGATATTCGCGCGACTTTCACCCGTCCGAGGGAGCGAACCCGGCATTGCCCGCGTGCAATGCTCGGTTGGCCGCTCTCCTCTGTCACCATCGACGCACTGACAGTGACGGTTCCGGAGGTGAGCCCGAGCGAGCTCTTCCGCCGCCAGCGAAAGTGAAGTGAAAGCCATGGGTCCCCATCCAGCGGTCGCCGCGATACGTCTGGCCGTGCGTCACGTTCTGCACGACGTCCTGACCGAATGCGCGACAGCACAGGCTCCCCCCACCCACACGGCCCCCCAGGCCCTCACGGCGTCTCCCGCGGCCCCCACGGCCGCGGTCCCCCCACCGGTCCCGCCCGCCCGCCTCGCGGGCACGGCCCCCCTTGTCCTCGTCGCCTGCTCCGGCGGCGCCGACTCCATGGCACTGGCCTCCGCCCTGGCCTTCGAAGCCCCCCGCCAGGGCGCCCGCGCCGGCGGCATCACCATCGACCACGGCCTCCAGCACGGCTCCGATCTGCGGGCGCAGGAGGTCGTCGGCCGGCTGCGCGCCCTCGGCCTGGACCCCGTCGAGTCCGTGCGCGTGGACGTCGGCCGAGGCGGCGGCCCCGAGGCCGCCGCCCGCGACGCCCGCTACGCGGCGCTGGACGAGGCCGCACAGCGCCTCGGGGCCGCCGCCGTGCTCCTCGGGCACACCCGTGACGACCAGGCGGAGACCGTGCTGCTGGCGCTCGCCCGCGGCTCCGGCGTGCGCTCGCTGTCCGGCATGGCCGCCACCTCCGGACCCGCCGGTCGCTACCGCCGCCCGTTCCTGCAGATCGACCGCCAGGTCGCCCGTAAGGCGTGCATGGCCCAGTCCCTGCCCGTCTGGGACGATCCGCACAACGTCGACCCCGCCTACACCCGCTCCCGCGTCCGCCACGAGGCGCTGCCGGTGCTGGAGAAGGCCCTCGGCCGCGGCGTCGTCGCCTCCCTGGCCCGTACCGCCCGGCTCTCCCGCGACGACGCCGACGCCCTGGACGCCTGGGCCGCCGACGCCGAGCGCGGGGTACGGGACGCCGACGGCGGCCTCGACGTCCGCGGGCTGTACGCGCTGCCGCCCGCCGTCCGCCGGCGCATCCTGCGCCGTGCCGCCCTCGCGGCCGGCTCCCCGGCCGGGTCCCTCTTCAGCCGGCACGTCGAGGAGATGGACAAGCTCATCACCGGCTGGCGCGGGCAGAGCGCCCTCAATCTCCCCGGGCGGGTGTCCGCCCGGCGCGAACAGGGCCGGCTCGTCGTCCGGCGGGAGGAGTGAGGGCCCGTACGCCGCGTATCCCGCCGGTGCTCCGGCCGGCCGGCGGGACCGTACCCGCCCCGGCCGGGGGCCGGTCGGGGCCGGGACGTGCGGAGAACGTGTCCTACGCGCTCCTGACCGGCGGGAGAACGGATGGCAGACTGTTCGCTCGGCAGTGGTCGTCGAACGAACGAGAGTGACCCCGGGTGGATGTGAAGGACATGGGCGCGGACCTTGAGAAAGTGCTCATCACCAAGGAAGAGATCGACGCCAAGCTCGCCGAGACGGCCGCGAAGATCGATGCGGAGTATGCCGGCAAGAACCTCCTGATCGTCGGGGTGCTGAAGGGCGCCGTGATGGTCATGGCGGATCTCGCCCGCACGCTCACCACGCCGGTGACGATGGACTGGATGGCCGTGTCCTCCTACGGCGCGGGCACCCAGTCCTCCGGCGTCGTGCGGATCCTGAAGGACCTCGACACCGACATCCAGGACCGGCACGTGCTGATCGTCGAGGACATCATCGACTCCGGCCTCACGCTCTCCTGGCTGCTGTCGAACCTCGGCTCCCGGCAGCCGGCCTCGCTGCGGGTCTTCACGCTGCTGCGCAAGCCGGAGGCGGCCAAGGTGCCCATCGACGTGGACTGGGTGGGCTTCGACATCCCCAACGAGTTCGTCGTCGGCTACGGCCTCGACTACGCGGAGAAGTACCGGAACCTGCCCTTCGTCGGCACCCTCGCACCGCACGTGTACGGTGGCTGACGCAGTCCGCGGCTCTTTGTGCGCGGACTGAGCAGCAGCCCGCCGCCGCCCCCCGGGTGGCCGGACGCGGGCCGGGCGGGTCCCGCCCTGGGAACACCGGGGGGTTTCCCGCCGTTGGAGCATGGGAAAGCCGGTTTGTTAGCCGTCCCCGGCGGGGACGGGTGACAATTCTGGGGTACCGTCCGAACGTCAGTCGTTTCAGTTTGGACCCATACAGGCATACGCACGGCCACCGGCTCGGTCAGGAGCCAGCCGTGCCTCACTGGGCAGGAGGGACGGGGCGTACACCGCCCCGTGTGGATGGACGTGAAGCGCTACTTCCGTGGGCCGGTCATGTGGATCGTGCTGGCCGTCCTCGCCGTGGTCCTGTTGATGCAACTGGTCGGCTCCTCCGAGGGCTACAAGTCCGTTGACACCGCCAAGGTCGTCGCCGCGATCAACGACAAGAAGGTCAGCTCCGCCGAGCTGACCACGGGCAACAGCGAGACCATCAAGGTCCAGCTCAAGGGCGACAACAAGATCGACGGCAGCGGCAAGGTCCAGGCGAACTACATCGACGAGCAGGGTGCCCAGCTCGCCGACAAGCTGCAGAAGAGGTTCGACAAGGGCGAGATCCCCGACGGCTACTCGGTCAAGCCGACCAAGGACAACCCGTTCGTCAGCATCCTGCTCTCCCTGCTGCCGTTCGTCCTCATCGTGCTCGTCTTCCTCTTCCTGATGAACCAGATGCAGGGCGGCGGCTCCCGGGTGATGAACTTCGGGAAGTCCAAGGCCAAGCTCATCACGAAGGACACCCCCAAGACGACCTTCGCCGACGTGGCCGGGGCCGACGAGGCCGTGGAGGAACTCCACGAGATCAAGGAGTTCCTGCAGGAGCCCGCGAAGTTCCAGGCCGTCGGCGCCAAGATTCCCAAGGGCGTGCTCCTCTACGGCCCGCCCGGCACCGGCAAGACGCTGCTGGCCCGCGCCGTCGCCGGCGAGGCCGGCGTGCCGTTCTACTCGATCTCCGGCTCCGACTTCGTCGAGATGTTCGTCGGCGTCGGCGCCTCCCGCGTCCGCGACCTGTTCGAGCAGGCCAAGGCGAACGCGCCGGCAATCGTCTTCGTCGACGAGATCGACGCGGTCGGCCGGCACCGCGGCGCCGGCATGGGCGGCGGTCACGACGAGCGGGAGCAGACGCTGAACCAGCTCCTGGTCGAGATGGACGGCTTCGACGTCAAGGGCGGCGTCATCCTCATCGCGGCCACCAACCGGCCCGACATCCTCGACCCCGCCCTACTGCGCCCCGGCCGCTTCGACCGGCAGATCGGCGTGGAGAGCCCCGACATGCAGGGCCGGCTGGAGATCCTCAAGGTCCACCAGAAGGGCAAGCCGGTCGCCCCCGACGTCGACCTGTCCGCCGTCGCCCGGCGCACCCCCGGCTTCACCGGCGCCGACCTCAGCAACGTACTGAACGAGGCCGCGCTGCTCACCGCGCGCAGCAACAGGAAGCTGATCGACAACGAGATGCTGGACGAGGCCATCGACCGCGTGGTCGCCGGCCCGCAGAAGCGCTCCAGGATCATGTCGGAGAAGGAGAAGAAGATCACCGCGTACCACGAGGGCGGGCACGCCCTCGTCGCGGCGGCCTCTCCCAGCGGCGACCCGGTGCACAAGGTGACGATCCTCTCCCGCGGCCGTGCCCTCGGTTACACGATGGTTCTGCCCGACGAGGACAAGTACTCCACCACCCGCAACGAGATGCTCGACCAGCTCGCGTACATGATGGGCGGCCGGGCGGCCGAGGAACTGGTCTTCCATGACCCGACCACCGGCGCCGCCAACGACATCGAGAAGGCCACCGGCCTCGCCCGCAAGATGGTCACGCAGTACGGCATGACCGAGCGGCTCGGCGCGATCAAGTTCGGCTCCGACCAGTCCGAGCCCTTCCTGGGCCGGGAGCTCTCGCACCAGCGCGACTACTCCGAAGAGGTCGCCGCGCTGGTCGACGAGGAGGTCAAGAAGCTGATCGAGACCGCGCACAACGAGGCGTGGGAGATGCTCGTCGAGAACCGTGACGTCCTCGACAACCTGGTGCTCGAACTGCTGGAGAAGGAGACCCTGGGCAAGGAGGAGATCGCCGAGATCTTCCGTCCCCTGGTCAAGCGCCCGCTGCGGCCGGCGTGGACCGGCTCCTCGCGGCGTACCCCCTCCACCCGGCCGCCGGTCTCCTCCCCGCGGGAGACGAACGGTGCGGGCCCGAGGATGCTCGACAAGGCCGAGACCCCGCCGCCCAACGGCGGACTGCCGGGCGGCCTCGGCGGCACGCTGCCGGGCGAGGGCCCGCAGCACCAGCCGTCGCCGAGCGAGGGCGGTCAGCCGTAGCGGACACCGCTGGAATGTGTGCAGCGCCCCCGAGGTTCTAGCCTTGGGGGCGCGGCCATTGGCGCAGGTACGAGAGGCACCACGATGACGGATGCGGCTGTCCGGCCGGGACACGGCCCGGCACACGGGCCGGAACACGGCGACGCGGGGTACGGCGACTTCGACGAGAAGCGCGCCGAGGACGCCGTGCGTGAACTGCTCATCGCCGTCGGCGAGGACCCGGACCGCGAGGGTCTGCTGGACACGCCGGGGCGGGTGGCGCGCGCCTACAAGGAGATCTTCGCGGGGCTGCGGCAGCGTCCCGAGGACGTGCTGACGACCACGTTCGACCTGGGCCATGACGAGATGGTGCTGGTCAAGGACATCGAGGTGCTGAGCACGTGTGAGCACCACCTGGTGCCGTTCGTGGGCTCCGCGCACGTGGGATACATCCCGTCGCACGACGGGAAGATCACGGGGCTGTCGAAGCTGGCGCGGCTGGTGGACGTGTACGCGCGCAGGCCGCAGGTGCAGGAACGGTTGACCACGCAGGTCGCTGACTCGCTGATGGAGATACTGGAGCCACGGGGCGTGATCGTGGTCATCGAGTGCGAGCACCTGTGCATGACGATGCGGGGAGTGCGGAAGCCGGGGGCGAAGACGCTGACGTCGGCGGTGCGCGGCCAGCTTCGGGACCCGGCGACGCGGGCCGAGGCGATGAGCCTGATCAGGGCGCGCTGATGGAGGGTGGGGACAAGGAGCCGGGAGCCTGCTGCGCGCCGCGGCGCGGGGGCGGCGCGGCGGAGACGGAGACGGCGGCGCCGGCGGGTGCGGGGGCGGGCGCGGGCGCCGGCGGCGCGGGGACGTACGAGCCGCGCGGCGGGTGGCGGAAGCTGCCCGGCGGGGCGTTTCTGATGGGCTACGACGACGGCCCGTACCCGGCGGACGGGGAGGGCCCGGCCCGCGAAGTGACGGTCGACGGCTTCGCGGTCGCGGCGACGGCGGTGACGAACGAGGAGTTCGCGGCCTTCGCCGAGGCGACGTCGTACGTCACGGACGCCGAGCGCTTCGGCTGGTCCTTCGTCTTCGCGGGCTTCCTGCCCAAGAACTTCCCGCCCACCGCCTCACCGCCGCAAACGCCCTGGTGGCGGCAGGTCCACCAGGCGGACTGGCGCCACCCCGAGGGCCCCGGCTCGGGCCTGCGCGGCCGGTGGGACCATCCGGTGGTGCACGTCTCGTACACGGACGCCGTGGCGTTCTGCGCCTGGGCGGGCGGACGGCTGCCGACGGAGGCGGAGTGGGAGTACGCGGCGCGCGGCGGGCTAGAGGGCCAGCCGTACCCGTGGGGCGCGGAGCGGGAGCCGGAGGGCGAGTACCGGATGAACATCTGGCGCGGCAGCTTCCCGGACCGCAACACGGCGGCGGACGGCTACCGGGGCACCTGCCCGGTGGACGCCTTCGAGCCGAACGGCCACGGGCTGTACAACGCCACGGGGAACGTGTGGGAGTGGTGCGCGGACTGGTTCCACGCGCGGCACCACCGGAAGGCCCCGCGCGACAACCCGCGGGGGCCTCGGCTGGGGCAGTCGCGGGTGCTGAAGGGCGGGTCGCACATGTGCCACGAGTCGTACTGCCTGCGTTACCGGACGTCGGCGCGGATGGGGAACACGCCGGACAGCTCCAGCGGCAACACGGGCTTCAGACCGATCCGCGACCTCTAACCCACCCCGCGCCTTCACGTGCCCGCACCCCCGCCTACCCGCACACCCGCCCCAGGGTAGGCGCGCCCTCTGACACGGCACGGGGCTGCAACGATGCGCCCTGCCCCGCGCAGGCCCGCCACCCCGCAGCCCGGCCCCAAGCCGCCGCCCCACCTGCCCCGCACGCCCGCCCGGGGTGGGCCCGCCCCCCGACATCGCGTCCGGACTCGGCCCGTGGCCCCAGCCCTCCCTCTGCCCCGCACCCCCCGCTCCCGCCCGGCCAGCCCTCGTCCCGCTCTGGCCGGGGCCCCGGCGCCCTGCCGGGCCCCGTCGTGCCGGTGGCGCATACGCTGGTGGTATGACGGATGCGCGCAGGGGGCAGGTGGCGGGGTTGCCGGACTTCGGTCGCTGCGCCGTCATGGGCGTCGTCAACGTCACTCCCGACTCCTTCTCCGACGGCGGCCTGTGGTTCGACTCCACGGCCGCCATCAAGCACGGCATCGACCTCGTCGCCACCGGCGCCGACATCGTCGACGTGGGCGGCGAGTCCACCCGCCCCGGCGCGCCCCGCGTGGACGAGGGCGAGGAGCTGCGCCGCGTCCTGCCCGTCGTGCGGGGGCTCGCGGGCGAAGGCGTGCTCGTCTCCGTCGACACCATGCGCGCCTCCGTCGCCGCAGAGGCGGTCGCCGCGGGCGCCCGGCTCGTCAACGACGTCAGCGGCGGCCAGGCGGACCCCGCGATGGTGCCGGCGGTCGCCGCGGCGGGGGTGCCGTTCGTCGTCATGCACTGGCGCGGGCAGTCCATCGACATGAACAACCTCGCGGTCTACACGGACACCGTCACCGAGGTCGTCGATGAAATGCGCCGCAGCCTGGACCGGGCGGTGGCCGGCGGGATCGACTTCGAGCGGATCGTCGCCGACCCGGGCCTCGGCTTCGCCAAGGCGGCGCCGCACGACCTCGTTCTGCTGGACAGCCTCGCCCGCCTGCGCGCCGACCTCGGCCGTCCCCTGCTCGTCGCGGCGTCGCGGAAGCGGTTCCTCGGGCGGGTGCTCGCGGGCCCCGACGGAGCGCCGCCGCCGGCCCGCGAGCGGGACGCCGCGACGGCGGCGGTCTCCGCGATAGCGGCGCGCGAGGGCGCATGGGCGGTACGGGTGCACGAAGTACGGCCCACGGCGGATGCGGTACGGGTCGCGGCGGCGCTGGAGAACGGCGGCGCGTAGCCGCGCGGAAGGCGCGGCGCTCAGCGGGTCGGGAAGGCGCGCGGCCGGTGCCCGGCAGCCCCGGTCGTACAGCCTGTCAGCAGCCGCAGGTACATTCGAGCGAGGGGCCCGGGGGCAGGACGGGGCAGGTCCGGGCGTCGGGCATGACCGGTTCGATGCTCACGCACCCCGCGGGCATCGCACATCGACCGAGGAGAGCCGCAGAAGACACAAGCGCACGAGCAGCCGGCCCACGGACCAAGTACACGGCCCGGGGCCCACGGCCGAACCCGCGAGGCTCAAGCCGCAAGGCGACAACCACAAGCCGAGAGACGCGAAGGCACGACAGCGCGAAGGCACGAAAGCACAAGGGCGCACACGCGCGAAGCTGCACAGCCGCACGACGCAGAAGGCGAGGCGAGTCATGACCGAAGCCGACCGGGTTGCGCTGCACGGCCTCAGGGCCCGCGGACACCACGGCGTCTTCGCGCACGAGCGCGCCGAAGGCCAGCCGTTCGTCGTCGACCTCGTCCTCCACCTCGACACCCGCCCTGCCGCGGCCGGCGACGACCTGGCGCGGACCGTGCACTACGGCGTCGTGGCCGAAGAGGCGATCGCCATCGTCGAGGGCGAGCCGGTGGACCTGATCGAGACGCTCGCCGAGCGGATCGCCGCGCAGTGTCTGACGCACGCGCCCGTGCAGCAGGTGGAGGTGACGGTGCACAAGCCGGAGGCGCCGATCACCGTTCCGTTCGACGACGTGACCATCACCATCACCCGAAGCAGAGGTTGACCATTGAATCGCAGCGACCCGACCGTGCAGCCAGTGCCGCGTTCCGTGGTCGAGCAGGTCGACGCGGCCGACTCGACCCTGCAGAACCCCAAACGCGCCGTGCTCTCCATCGGCAGCAACCTCGGCAACCGCCTGGAGACCCTCCAGGGTTCCGTCGACGCCCTCGAAGACACCCCCGGCCTCCGCGTCAAAGCCGTCTCGCCGGTCTACGAGACCGAGCCCTGGGGCGTCGAGGCGGGCAGCCAGCCGACGTACTTCAACGCCGTCCTGCTCGTACGGACCACTCTCCCGCCCGCGTCGCTGATGGAGCGGGCGCACGCCGTCGAGGAGGCGTTCGCGCGCGTACGGGACGAGCGGTGGGGGCCGCGCACGCTGGACGTCGACATCGTGGCGTATCAGGGCGTCGTCTCCGACGACCCCGCCCTGACTCTTCCGCATCCGCGCGCCCATGAGCGCGCCTTCGTCCTCGTCCCGTGGCACGACGTGGACCCCGCGGCCGAGCTGCCAGGGCACGGGCCGGTGGCCGACCTGCTGGCGCGTGTCGGCGGGCAGGATGTGCGGCAGCGCGCGGACCTCGAACTGCGGCTGCCCGACTGAGCGCGTCCTGCGCGCCTTACGGGGCTACGATCTCTGGGAGTTCTGGGAGGAGCGCGTTCGGTGAGGCAACTGCACATCGGGGTGTTGGCCGGCATCTTCGTGGTGGCGGGGGTGCTGGGCTGGGCGGGGGCCCGGCTGTGGAACTCGGTGGGTACGCTCCCGAGCGTTCCCGTCGCCGCCCCGGTCGTGCTGGCGCTGATCGCCACGATCCTGACGGCGACGGCGCTGTCCATCCGCTCCCGCCTCCGCGCCCAGCGCGAGCGCGACCCGCGCGCCAAGGGCGTCGACCCGCTGATGGTGGCGCGGGCGGTCGTGCTGGGCCAGTCGAGTGCGCTGGTCTCGGCGCTGGTGGCGGGGGGATACGGAGGACTCGGGCTCTTCTTGATCCTGGACGGTCTGGACTACGGGACGCGCCGTTCCCAGGTGGTGTACGCGGCGCTGGCGGTGGTCGCCGCGGCGCTGGTGGTCGCGGCGGCGTTCTTCCTGGAGCGGGTCTGCAAGCTGCCGGACGACGAGGACGAGGACGACCGCACCCCGCCGCGGGCCTAGGGTCCGTACCGGACGGCGGCTAGGCTCGGCGGCATGACTGCCGCGCCCACCGGAGACGCCGCGCCCGCCGCCCGCACCGCCCCGCTGACAGTCGGCATCGGAGGCGCGGCCGAGCAGACCGACATGGTGCTCAACATCGGCCCGCAGCATCCGTCGACCCACGGCGTGCTGCGCCTGCGCATGGTCCTCGACGGCGAGCGGATCGTCACCGCGGAGCCCGTCGTCGGCTACATGCACCGCGGCGCCGAGAAGCTCTTCGAAGCCCGCGACTACCGCCAGATCATCGTCCTGGCCAACCGCCACGACTGGCTGTCGGCCTTCTCCAACGAGCTGGGTGTGGTGCTGGCCGTCGAGCGCATGCTCGGCATGGAGGTGCCGGAGCGGGCGGTGTGGCTGCGTACGCTGCTCGCCGAGCTGAACCGGGTGCTCAACCATCTGATGTTCCTCGGCTCGTACCCCCTCGAACTCGGCGGCATCACCCCGATCTTCTACGCCTTCCGTGAGCGCGAGGATCTTCAGGCCGTCATGGAGGAGGTCTCCGGCGGGCGGATGCACTACATGTTCAACCGCGTCGGCGGCCTCAAGGAGGAACTGCCCGCCGGCTGGACGGACCGTGCCCGCGCCGCCGTACGCGCCACGCGTGCGCGGATGGACGTCTTCGACCGGCTCGTCCTGGGCAACGAGATCTTCCGCGGCCGTACGCGCGGCGTAGGCGTCCTGGAACCGTCGACGGTGCACGCGTACGGCGTGAGCGGCCCCCTCGGGCGCGCCTCGGGGGTGGACTTCGACCTGAGGCGCGACGAGCCGTACCTGGCGTACGGGGAGTTGAGCGGCACGCTGCGCGTCGAGACCCGCGAGGAGGGCGACTGCCTGGCGCGCTTCGAGGTGCTGCTGGCGCAGACGCACAACTCCCTCGACCTGGCGGACGCCTGCCTGGACCGGCTGGCGGAGCTTGCGCCGGGGCCGGTGAACCAGCGGCTGCCGAAGGTGCTGAAGGCGCCGGAGGGGGAGACGTACGCCTGGACGGAGAACCCGCTGGGGCTGAACGGCTACTACCTGGTGTCGAAGGGCGAGAAGACGCCGTACCGGCTGAAGCTGCGCTCCGCGTCGTACAACAACATACAGGCGCTGACCGAACTGCTGCCGGGGACGCTGGTGTCGGACATGGTGGCGATTCTGGGGTCGATGTTCTTCGTGGTCGGGGACATCGACAAGTGAGGAGGAACGGGGGCGGATCCCCGTTCAGCTCGCCTGTTCCAGGTCGATGACGCGGCCGACGGGCCCCTGGGGCTCGTCGTCGGAATCGTCGGCGTCACCGGAGGAGGACGAAGCGCCTCCGGACCCGGAGCCCGAACCGGCGTCCCCCTCCGCCTCGGCGTCGGCCTCGGCAAGGACCTCGGGGCCGACGACGTCGGCGAGGTCGGTGGCGGCGTCCACGGGCTCGCCGGGGCCGGCATCGTGGCCGCCGCCGGTCTGACGGGCGGACGCCCGGGGAGGCACCTCCCGTGAACCGCCCGCGGGCGGCTGCGCGGACCGGGCCTGCTGCTGCGGCCGGGAAAAGTAGCTGAAGCCGCCGGTGTCGGCGGAGGGCGCCTGCTCGTGGGTCTGCCCGTGGCCCTGACGGGCGGCATTGCCGGAAAGGTTGTCGAGGGCGTGCGAGGCGCGCAGGTACGCGCTGAGGGAGGGCGGCCGAAGCTGCGGCTGCGAGCCGGCGGGCGGCAGCTCCTTGACGGGCGTCGCGGCCTCGATGGCCAACTGCCGCCGCCCTTCGAGCGCGGCGGCGCGCTCGGACTCGGCGGTGGCGTACCGCGCGAGCAGCGCGGCGTGATCCGTACGCAGCCGGGCGAGGTCACCGTGCCGGGACCCGAGCCGCTTCTCCAACTCCCCGCGTATCCGCCGCGCCTCTTCGAGGTCGCGCTTCAACTCGGCCACCTGCTCCTCATGCCGCTGCTCGGCCCGCGCCCGCGCCCCGGTCGCCTCGGTGACCTGCAGCGCGGTCAGCCGGTCCCGCAACCGCAAGAGCGCCGAAGCCCCCACGGCAGCCCCTGCGGCCCCCACGGCCAGCCAGCGCACGGCGGGCCCGTCCCCGGAAACCAGCCAGGCCCCAGCCGCGCAACCCAGCGCGACCGCGGCGAACGACACGGGCGGCAGAAGCCCGCGCATCGGCGAAGAGAAGCGGTGGCGTCCACGTGACATAGGCCGCAACTTACCGTGCACATGTCCCAAAGGGAGCAGCCGAGAACCAATCGTTTCCCGCCAGTTACGTCCCACCCACCCGGCACCCCTGCCCCGCCCGTCGGGAGAGGACCTGCGCCCGCCGGTATCCGTTTGATCGACGGTGTGCTCGACGTGGAGCCACGCACCGGCCGCCCGCAGCCGGCGTCCGAGGGAATTCCACCATTGCCGGAAGAGGTAATGCCGGACGTAAAGGTGAGGGAGCTGCGGCATCGCCGCCGGCGACCCGAAGAAGGACGGCTACTCGTGTCTCATGAATACGGACACCGATAAGCGCGCCATCGATCGAAGTTCTGGCACCTTTCCCGAGTATGTCGTCCGGCTGACCGCGCGGGCCTCACGGCGGAAAGAGCGGTGCCCCGGCCACCCGGCCCGGGGCACCGCTCCGCAGGAGTCAGGAACCGAGGAGGTTCTTTTCCTCCAGGTACTCCCGGGCCGCGTCCGCCGGCTTCATCCGCTCCGCGTCGACCTTGCGGTTCAGCGCGATCAGGTCCTCCGTCGTCAGCACCTGCGTGAGCTTGTCCAGTGTGGCGGCGATCTCCTTCGTCCCCGCTTCCTCGGCGTTGACGACCGGGAGGATGTTGTCCGCGTTCTGCAGGCCCTTGTCGTCCTCCAGGAGTACGAGGTCGAAGTCGTCCAGCGTGGCGTCCGTGGTCGTCGTCAGGACGAGTTGGTTGGTGCCGTCCTGGACCGACTGCTTGGCCGCGGGGGTGCCCACGCCCAGGGGGTCGATCTTCGTGATGTCGATGTCGTACGTCTTCTCCAGGCCCGGCTCGCAGAACGGGCGCTCCGGGCATTCGTCGCCCGCCGCGAGGCGGACGGGCTCTCCGGTCTTGCCGAGGTCGGTGAGGGTCTTGAGGTCGTTCTCGGCGGCGAAGTCCTTGGAGACGGCGAAGGCGTTCTGGTCGACGGCGTCGCCGGCGGAGAGCACCTTCAGGCCGCGGGGCTCGGCCAGTTTGCGCAGGGCGGTCACCGTTTCGTCGACGTCGTTCGTCGCGACGGGGTTCTTCTCGGGTGCCTCCACGCCGTTCTCCTTGGCGTTGAGGAACTCGGCGAGGGTCGCGGCGTACTCCGGGAAGACGTCGATGCTGCCCTTCTCCAGCTCGGGCTCGTACAACTCGCGGTTTTCGAGCTTCTTTATCGTGACGTCGTAGCCGGCGTCCTTCAGTATCGCCGAGTACAGCTCGGCGGTCACCGTCGAGACCGTGAACCCGGCCTGCCCCACCACCAGGGAGGACTTGTCGTCGTCGGGGGAGTCCGTGCCGCCCTTTTCCTCCAGGCTGTCGCCGCCGCAGGCCGCGAGTCCCGCGGTCAGGGCGGCGGCGGCCAGCACCGAGGCGGCGGCGCGGGCTCGAACGCGGTTGGTGATCAAGGGATTCTCCATCCGTTGGGAGTCGATGTTCGTCGCACCACTGTGCGAGCTGAGTGTGGGATAGCAGGTGTTCTGGTCAGTTTTCCGGAGGAGAATGCCGATGCTCTGCGCACACGCCGACACCACGTGAGACGGCGCTGCGCTGCGCGCGACGTGACGCCGAACCTTACAGAGACGCCGGCACGGGCTTCTGTCCCCCCGGCGGTGCGTCCGCCCCCTCCGCTCCCGGCCCCGCCACGTCGTCGCCGGACGTCCGCCGCCCGCGCCCGAGGCGGCCGGCGTGGCGGCCGCGCATCGGGTCGAGCAGCCGCTCGGCGACGACGAGTACGCCCTCCAGTACGAGGGCCAGCACCGCCACCAGGAAGGCGCCGGCGACCACCATCGGTGTGTTGTACGTCCGGAAGCCCGCGGTGATGATCCGGCCGAGTCCGCCGCCGCCCGCGATGGCCGCGAGGGTGGCCGTCGCGACCACCTGTACCGTCGCCGACCGCAGCCCGGTCATCACCAGCGGATAGCCCAGCGGCAGCTCCACCCGGCCCAGCATCTGCGGCCCGGACATGCCCATGCCCCGTGCCGCCTCCACCACGTCCCGGTCGGCCTCGCGGATGCCCACGTACGCGTTCGTCAGCAGCGGTGGCACCGCGAAGAGCACCAGCGCGATGATCGTCGGCCAGTCACCGTGCATCCGCAGCGGCGTGAGCATGAGCAGCCCGAGGACCGCGAGCGTGGGCACGGCGCGCCCGACGTTCGAGATGTTGATCGCGAGGGTGCCGCCCTTGCCGAGGTGGCCCAGCCAGAACGCGACCGGCAGGGCGAGGGCGCAGGCGATGGCCAGCGACATGCCCGTCAGGTACAGATGCTCGCCGAGCCGGACGGCGATCCCGGTCGGACCCGACCAGTTCGACCCGGTGGTCAGCCACGTCCATGCGTCCGCGATCGTTCCCATCAGACCGCCTCCTTCTCCCGCACGGCCTTCTCCCGCGCGGCGGTCCTCGTACGGAACCTGCCGCGACCGCCGCGGCGCCGGGCCCGCGCCCACGGTGTCAGCAGCCGCTGCAGGCCGAGGATCAGCAGGTCGGCCAGCACGGCGAGCAGGACGCACAGCACCGACGCCGTCAGCACCTGTGCCTTGAACAGGGTGCGCATGCCGTCGACGATCAGGTTGCCCAGGCCGCCGTAGCCGATGATGCCGCCGACCGTCGTCATCGCGATCGTCGACACCGTCGCCATCCGCAGCCCGGCCATGACCGCCGGCAGCGCGAGCGGCAGCTCGACGGCGAACAGCAGCCGCGTCTGCCCGTACCCCATCCCGCGCGCCGCCTCCCGCGTCTCCGCCGGCACGGAGTCGAGACCCGCCAGCAGATTGCGGATGAGGATCGTCAGCGAATAGAGCACGAGGCCGGTGACGACGACGGACGCCGAGATGCCCATGAGGGGGACCAGCAGGGAGAACATGGCGAGCGACGGAATCGTGTACAGCACCGTCGTCAGGCCGAGCACCGGGCCCGTCAGCACCCGCCAGCGGCGGGCGATCAGGGCCAGCGGGAAGGACACCAGCAGGCCGATGCCCACGGACGCCAGCGTGATCCAGACGTGCTGGACCGTGGCGTCGACGAGCTCGTCGCTGCGGCTGCGGACGTACTCGCCGCAGATCCACTCGTTCGCTGCCAGGCAGCCGGAGGCTTTCACGCCACCGCTCCTTCCCGTAGGCAGCTCTATTAGACCCCCCGTCGCTGACACCGGGAACGGAAGGGAGGGGCAGAATGAGGAAACATGATCCGATTCGAGCACGTGACCAAGCGGTACCCCGATGGGACTACCGCGGTGAACGACTTGTCGTTCGACGTCGCCGCGGGTGAGTTGGTGACGCTGGTCGGCCCGTCCGGCTGCGGCAAGACCACCACCCTGAAGATGGTCAACCGGCTCATCGAGCCCTCCGCCGGCCGTATCGAGGTCGACGGGCAGGACATCATGACCACCGACCCCGTCGAGCTCCGCCGCCACATCGGCTATTGCATCCAGAACGTCGGCCTCTTCCCGCACAAGAACGTCCTCGACAACACCGCCACCGTGCCCCACCTCCTGGGCACGCCGCGCGACAAGCGGCTCAAGCGGGCGGCCGAGCTGCTGGAGATGGTCGGCCTCGACCCGCACGAGCACGGCCGCCGCTACCCCGATCAGCTCTCCGGCGGCCAGCGCCAGCGCGTCGGTGTGGCGCGGGCGCTGGCGGCGGACCCGCCGGTGCTGCTGATGGACGAGCCGTTCGGGGCCGTGGACCCGGTGGTGCGGGAGCACCTGCAGAACGAGTTCCTCAAGCTGCAGGCGCAGATGCGCAAGACCGTGCTCTTCGTCACGCATGACATAGAGGAGGCCGTACGGCTCGGGGACCGCATCGCGGTCTTCGGGAAGGGGAGGATCGAGCAGCTCGACTCGCCGGCGGCGGTCCTGGGCGCGCCCGCGACCCCGTACGTCGCCGACTTCGTCGGCGCCGACCGCGGGCTGAAGCGGCTGTCGGTGACCGAGATCGAGCGCGGCGACCTGGAGCAGCCGCCGGTGGTCCGGCTCGACGACGACGCGCGGACCGCCGCCGCGGCGCTACGGGACGTCGGCGCACGGTGGGCCGTGGTGCTGGACGGTGACGGCGAACTGCACGGGTGGGTCGCCGCGGACGAGATCGCCAAGGGCGGGGCCGTGTCGGACTACGCGCGGCGGATGGACGCCTGGCTACCGCTGGGGGCGAGCCTGAAGAAGGCGTTCGCGACGATGCTGCAGTACGACGCGGGGTGGATCGCGGTGGTGGACCACGAGACGTCCGGGCGGTTCGCCGGCGTCCTGACGCCGGCGAGCCTGCACGAGGCGCTGCGGCGGTCGATCGACGCGGATGCGCGCGCGGTGGCGCGGGCGGAGGTGGAGCTGGACTCGCTCCCGCAGGTGTGAGGCGCTGCCCCGGGTGCGAGAACGGCGCCGGTACGCGTGCGGGTACGGGCGGCGCGAGGCGCCGGTGCGTACGTACGGCCCCGGCGCCGCGGAGCCCCCGGCGGCGGGCTCGTGCCCGCCGCCCGGTACGGGCGCCGAGGTGTACGGCACCCCGGTCTCCTCGGCGCCCGGTCTCAGGGGAGGACCGGCGCGATCCCCACGTGGTGGGCCAGCCAGGTGAAGCCCCCGAGCCCGGCGGGGTCGAGGAGTTCGGCCGCCTCCCCCGCGAGGGCGAGACGCCGCAGGTAGCCGGCCGGATCCGTCGACGCCAGCGCCAGCGGCGGCCGGCTCCCGTCGAGCCCGAGCCCTCGCAGCGCCTCCCGCTGTGACAGGAGCGACGTCGGCCCGTCCCGCTCCGACGACGCGAGGCCCGAGGGCGGTCCCGCGGGCGAGCCGTCGCCGGTTCCGCCGGGCTCCCCGTCGCGCGGTGGCACGGCCGCGGACGGCGGGCTCGCAGGCCGGCCGTCGCCCGTCCCTCCCGGTCGCCGGGCGTGCCCTCCGCCCGGTACGCCGCCTCCGCTCGGCGCCGGCCCCGAGCCGCCCTCCCCGGCCAGTGCGGCGGCGACCGCGTCCAGCGCCACGTGCGCCGTCACGTCGCAGCTCCCGTCCGGCACGGGGGTCACCACGTGCCCGTCGCGGAACGCCGCCAACGTGCCGTACGGGGGACGGGTGGCCCGGGTGTGGGCGTAGTCCGCGGTCAGCGCCAGCCCGGCGGTCAGCGTCGTGACCGCCGCCGCCCACGCCTTGTCGCGCGGGGCGCCGATCTCCGCCCGGCCGCCCGGCGGCGTATCCGCCAGCGGCCACCAGCGGCGCAGCCACTCCGCGTCGGCGCCGCCGACCTCCGCCCCCAGCCGCTCCGTGCCGTCCGCCGCGACCTCCACGTACCGCGGCACACCCCGCTCGTCCGTCTCGGCGACGTCCACCGGCACGTTGTCCAGCCACTCGTTGGCGAACAGCAGCCCCCGCACCCGCTCCGGCGGCTCCGCCAGCCACGTGATCCGTTCGTCCAGCAGCTCCGGCCGCGGGCCGACCTCCACCGCGTACGCCCGCAGCCGCCCCGGTCCGTCGTACGCGGCCAGCACGCCCGCCAGCAGCTCCCCCCGCCCTGCGCCGACGTCCACCACGTCCAGCTCGGCCGGCCGCCCCAGGGCGACCGCCACCCGCCGCGCCAGCTCCGCCACCGCCGCCGCGAACAGCGGCGAGGCGTGCACCGAGGTACGGAAGTGCGCCCCCGCCCCGGCCCCGGGCCCGCCGCGGCGGTAGAAGCCCTCGGGCCCGTACAGCGCCCGCCGCATGGCCTCCCGCCAGCGCAGCCGGCCGCCCGCGCCCCCGAGGCCCTCCGTGCCCGGTTCCGCCCCCGTGTCTTGCGCGCTCGTCCCACTGTTCTCCACCACCGCATCCTCCACCCTGCGGAGTAGATGCATCTGCCAGGGATCGCCCCGCGGACTGACTCCCGCTTACGCGCGCATGCCTACGCTGGGTGACGTGCAACGTGTCTACGACTTCCTCCGCCGTCACCCGACGCTGGTGGACAGCTTCTGGGCTGTCTGCCTCGTCCTGTTGACCGGTGCCTGGCTGATCACCGTGGACACGATGGAGCCGCACGACAACCCGCACGGCCCCTATACCGACGTCGAGAAGGCGATCGCGCTGGTCATCGGCATCGGCTACTCCGTCGCCGTAGCCCTGCGCCGCCGTCAGCCCGAGCGCATGCTGCTCGTCGCGGGCGCGCTCGGCGTCGCACAGGTCGTGCTGGACTCGGCCCCGGGCCCGGCGAACTTCGCCATGCTCGTGCTCATCTTCACCGTCGCCGCCGGCGACGTGCCCTGGGCGTCGCGGCTGGCCCTCGTCGGCGCCGCCGTCGCGCCGGCGGTCAACGGGTTCCGGTGGCCGGCCACCGAGGAGTCCGTCGTCGAGCGGACCGTGGGCCTCGTCTTTCTGACGGTCCCGTTCCTGCTCGCCTGGGTGCTGGGCGACTCGCTGCGCACCCGCCGGGCCTACTACGCGCAGCTTGAGGAACGGGCCGCCCGCCTGGAGCGGGAGCGGGAGACCCAGTCGCGGATCGCCGTGGCGGCCGAGCGCGCGCGAATAGCCCGTGAGCTGCACGACGTGGTGGCGCACAACGTCTCGGTCATGGTCGTGCAGGCCGACGGCGCCGCGTACGTGCTGGACAGCGCGCCGCAACAGGCCAAGGACGCGCTCACCACCATCTCCGGCACCGGCCGGCAGGCGCTGGCGGAGATGCGCCGGCTGCTCGGCGTGCTGCGCACCAATGACCCGGGCGCGGGCGGCGAGTACGTGCCGCAGCCCGGCGTGGAGCAGCTCGCGGAGCTGATCGAGCAGGTACGCGGCGCGGGGCTCACGGTGTCGTTCGAGGTGACCGGCTCGCCGCGGGAGCTGCCGAGCAGCATCGAACTCGCGGCGTACCGCATCGTGCAGGAGGCGCTGACCAACACCCGCAAGCACGGCGGTCCCGAGGCGGGTGCCGCGGTGCGGCTGGCATACGCGGACGGTGAGCTGGAGGTGCTGGTCGAGGACGACGGCCGCGGCTCGCTGCCCGAGCTGTACGAGGAGGGCGGGGCCGACGGCCAGGGACACGGGCTCATCGGCATGCGCGAGCGCGTGGGGATGACCGGCGGCGAGCTGGACGCGGGGCCGCGGCCGGGCGGCGGCTTCCGGGTACGCGCTGTGCTGCCGTTGAAGACGGCCGCCTGACGGACGGCTCTGAAGGCGGCATACCGTCGGAAGCGGAACGAGGCGGGAACCCAGGGCGGCCCACGCGGCTCTGACGAACAAGAAAGGACTCACGTGACGATCCGGGTCATGCTCGTGGACGATCAGGCGCTGCTGCGCACCGGCTTCCGGATGGTGCTGGCCGCCCAGCCCGACATGGACGTCGTCGCGGAGGCGGGGGACGGCGACGAGGCGGTGCAGCTCCTCGGGGTCACGAAGGTGGACGTCGTGCTCATGGACGTACGCATGCCGCGCCTCGACGGCGTCGAGGCGACCCGGCGCATCTGCGCGGACAAGCCGGCGGAGGCACCGCCGAAGGTGCTGATACTGACCACCTTCGACCTCGACGAGTACGCCTTCTCGGCCCTGCAGGCCGGGGCGTCGGGCTTCATGCTCAAGGATGTGCCGCCCGGCGACCTGCTGAGCGCCATCCGGGCGGTGCACAGCGGCGACGCCGTCGTCGCGCCGAGCACGACGCGGCGGCTCATCGACCGGTTCACCGCCGTGATGCCCTCCGCGGCGGGCGAACGGGCGCACCCGGAGCTGAAGCGGCTGACGGACCGGGAGCGCGAGGTGCTGCTGCTGATCGCGCAGGGGTTGTCGAACGGGGAGATCGCGGCGCAACTGGTGCTGTCCGAGGCGACGGTGAAGACGCATGTGGGGCGGATCCTCACGAAGTTGGAGCTGCGGGACAGGGTGCAGGCGGTGGTCCTGGCCTACGAGACGGGTCTGGTACGGGCCGGGGGCTGACCGCGGCCGTGGCCCGCCTCAGCGCAGCAGGCCCTCCAGCAGCGATCCGCCCAGGCGGGCGACCGCCGGCAGCGACAGTTCGTACTGCACGTACCGCCCGCGGCGCCGCGTGACGACCAGACCGGCCTTCTTCAGCACCGCCAGGTGCCGCGAGACCTCCGGCGCCGTCAACTGATGCACGGCAGCCAGCTCGCCCGTCGTCGTCGGCGTCCGCGAGATCGTGCGGCACAGCCGGAGCCGCACCGGGTGCGCCAGCGCCTCCAGCCGCAGTTGCAGCGTCTCCAGCGCCGGCGTCCGGGGCAGGTCCGGCGACGGTATGGGGTACTGGATCACGGGGTGCCAGCCCGGTGCGTACACCACCAGCACGTGCGGCCAGCCGAACGCGGTCGGGAGGAACGTCACACTCTCGTGCGCGACCGCGCCGCCGGTGCTCAGCTTGTCCACGACGATGTGGGCCGAGCCGTCCCCGCCCTCCTCCAGCCGCAGTGCGGCGGACACGTCCGCCAGCGCCACCGCGAGGCCCTTGCGGCGCAGCAGGTCCGTCTTGTGCCGGGCGTCCGCGGTCAGCGGGTGGCGGACCCGCTCCCACGTCTCGTCGAAGAACGCCTGGGCGCAGTCCTCGAACAGCCGCCGCAGCCAGACCCGCAGCCCGTCGGGGTCGGCGAGCATCCGCTCCACGAACGCCGCCTGCCGCGGGCCGCGTGCCGCCGCGCGCTCGACGGCGACGCGGCGGCTGACCGGGTCGGCCAGCGGGGAGGGGCTGCCGTGCTGATACGCCGGGTTGCAGACGATCTCGAACGCGGCGGTGACGAACGCGTCGTCCGGGATCCGGTCGAGCGCGTCCAGCTCCTCGGCGAGGGTCGCCTCAGGCGCGGCGGGGAGGAGGATGTCGGACCGCCCGGCGCTCCACAGGAACTCCGCCTCGCTCAGCCGGTCCGCGAGCCCCGGGTCGAGCGCCGCCGCGGTCGCGGTCGTCCAGGCCGCCGCCCCCGGGTGGTGCGCGGGCGAGGAGAGCGCGTGCAGCGCGGCGCCCAGCTCGGCGAGCGGGGAGGGCGTGAAGCCGATGCGCTCGACGGCCAGGCCGGTGATGTCGAGGGTGACGCTCATGAAGCCATGGTCGGGCACGGGTCTGACAGCAGCAGGGCCCGCGACGCCTTTCCGCGGCCACGCGGTTGGACCCCGCCCGAAACGGCGGGCCGAAATTTTTCTGCGGTCAGTTGGACACCCCCGAGTCCGGGACCCCCGAGTCCGGGACCCCGGAGCCCCCGGCCCCGGAGCCTTCCGCCCCCGGGCCCGAGGCCGCCACCGCTCCCGCCGCCTCCACCCGCCGTACCCGCTCCACCAGCGCCCCCGTCTCCCGCGCCACGTCCTCCGCGGACCACGCCAGCCCCGGCTCCGTCACCGTGACCTCCGTCACCGACAGCCCCGGCGGGTCGCCCGGTTCCGTCCACACCCGGAACAGGCACGCCCCCGTCTCCTCCGCCAGCGCCGTCCCCGCGTCCATCAGCGCCTCCGCCCCGTAGGGCAGCCAGACCTGGAACTGGTGCGTGTGCGGCACCTCCGGATGCACCCGGAAGAACCCCACCCCCGCCTCCGCGAGCCCTTCCCGCACCGCCCCCGCGACGACCCGCGCGTGCGCCACGTACGACGGCAGCCGCGGCAGCTCCCGCTGCAGCCCTTCCAGCGCGGCCAGCGCCGCCGGCCACTGCTGGAACCCCTGGCCGCCGTACCGGTGCCGCCAGGCCCGCGCCTCCTCCACGAACCCCGCGGGACCGGCCAGCGCCGCGCCGGACAGCCCGCCCAGCGACTTGTAGAACGAGACGTACACGCTGTCCGCGAGCCCCGCGATCTCCGCGAGCCCGCGCCCGAAGTGCGTCGTGCACTCCCACAGCCGGGCGCCGTCGAAGTGGACGACCGCCTCCCGCTCCCGTGCCGCCACGACGACCTCCACCAGCTCCTCCCACTCCGGCAGCACGAACCCGGGCTCGCGCATCGGCAGCTCCAGCATCAGCGTGCCGAAGGGCTCGCCCAGCGCCCGTACCTCCGCCGCCGTCGCGATCCGCGGCTCGCGCGTGGGATGGACCGTGCGCACCCCGGTGACCTGGGCGTATGCCGCGCGCTCGTGCACCTCCAGGTGCGCGAGCGGGTGCGAGGCGACGACGCGGCTGCCGGTGCGCTCCGCCCAGCAGCGCAGCGCGACCTGCTGCGCCATGGTGCCGGTGGGGAAGAACGCCGCGTCCTCGCAGCCGAGCAGGTCCGCGGTGCGCTCCTCCAGCACGCCGACGATCCCGCCGCCGTAGACATCCACCTGCTGGTCGAGGTCGACGCCGCCGGGGCGGGCGGTGGCGAGGCGGGACAGGCGGGCGGAGATGGTGGGGAGGGAGGCCGAGAGGGTGTGCTCGGCCGCCGCCCACGTCGCGCGCCTACGGGTCATGAGGTCGTCAGCGTCCGTCATGGGCCCAGATCATGCCTCCGCCCGCGCCTCCGCCACACCGGTTTACGCCCCCGCGGCGGCCCGTCGTCCCACCGGAGCACGCGGCACGCGCGTGCGCGCGCCGGGCGCACTCGTGCCGTCCGCCGTGGTCAGGCACACACCGGCACCTGCCCGGCACCGCAAGTACCATGAACCCGTACGTCCGGTACCCGAAGCGGACTGGAACGGAAGGCGACGTGAACCCCAGCCCCACCCCCGAGCCGCAGGAGAAGCCCGCCCGGCTCACCGTCGGCGTGGTCGGCGCCGGCCGGGTCGGCCCGCCGCTCGCCGCGGCGCTCGCGCTCGCGGGACACCGCCCCGTCGCCGTGCACGCCGTCTCCGACGGCGCCCGCCGGCGGGCCGAGGAACTGCTGCCCGACGTGCCCGTCACCGAGCCCGCCGAGGTGCTGGCCCGCGCCGACCTCGTGCTGCTCACCGTGCCGGACGACGTGCTGCCCGGCCTCGTCGAGGGCCTGGCGGGCACCGGCGCCGTACGCGCCGGGCACCTGCTGGTGCACACCTCCGGCCGGTACGGGGCCGCGGTGCTGGAGCCCGCCACCCGCGCCGGCGGGCTGCCGCTCGCGCTGCACCCCGCGATGACCTTCACCGGCACCGCCGTCGACGTCCAGCGCCTCGCCGGCTGCTCCTTCGGCGTCACCGCGCCCGGCGAGCTGCGTACGGCGGCGGAGGCGCTGGTCGTGGAGATGGGCGGGGAGCCGGAGTGGGTGGAGGAGGCGGCCCGGCCGCTGTACCACGCGGCGCTCGCCATCGGCGCCAACCATCTCGTCACGCTGGTCACGCAGTCGATGGAGCTGCTGGCCAAGGCCGGTGTCGGCGCCCCCGACCGGATGCTGGGCCCGCTGCTCGGCGCCGCCCTCGACAACGCGCTGCGCAGCGGGGACGCCGCGCTCACCGGCCCGGTCGCGCGCGGCGACGCGGGCACCGTGGCGGCGCACATCGCGGAGCTGCGGGTCCATGAGCCGCAGGCCGTGCCGGCGTACGTCGCGATGGCCCGGGCGACGGCGGACCGCGCGCTCGCGGGCGGGCTGCTCAAGCCGGAGCTGGCCGAGGACCTGCTCGGGGTCCTCGCCGACGGAGGACGCTGAGGGACGGCGACGATGACCGCTCTACTCGTACACAAGGCCGCGGATCTGCCGGAGCCGCCGGGGGCGCACGAGCCGCCGGAAGCGCAGGGACCGGGGCCCGAACGCCCGGCGCGCGCCGTGGTGATGACCATGGGTGCGCTGCACGAGGGCCACGCCGCCCTCGTCCGCGCCGCCCGTACCGTCGTCGGCCCGCACGGGCAGGTCGTGGTCACCGTCTTCGTCAACCCGCTGCAGTTCGGGCCCGGCGAGGACCTGGACCGCTACCCCCGCACCCTCGACGCCGACGTCCGGCTCGCGGGCAAGGAAGGCGCGGACGTGGTCTTCGCGCCCTCCGCCGACGAGGTCTACCCGGGCGGCGAGCCCCAGGTGCGCATCAGCGCCGGGCCGATGGGGGAGCGGCTGGAGGGCGCGTTCCGCCCCGGGCACTTCGACGGCGTGCTGACCGTCGTCGCCAAACTGCTGCACCTCACGCAGCCGGACGCGGCGCTGTACGGGCAGAAGGACGCCCAGCAACTCGCGCTGATCACGCGGATGGTGCGCGACCTGAACTTCCCGGTACGCATCATCGGCGTGCCGACCGTGCGCGAGCCGGACGGGCTCGCCCTGTCCAGCCGCAACGTGTACCTCTCCGCGCCGGAGCGCCGCACCGCGCTCGCGCTGTCCCGTGCGCTGTTCGCGGCGCGCGCGGCGGCGGGCGGGCCGCGCGAGGCGCTGACCGCGGCGCGGTCTGTGCTGCACGACGCGAAGGCGCTGACGCCCCCGCTGGAACTGGACTACGCCGCGCTGGTGGATCCCGCGGACTTCACGCCGGTCACGGACGGTACGGACGGCACCGACGCCGCGGACGGCCCGCGCGGAACGGCGGAGAAGCCGGGTGCCACGGCGCGGGAAACGGCCGCCGCGGCACAGGAAGACGCCCCCGCCCACGACGCCGTGCTCGCCGTCGCCGCCAGGGTCGGTGCCACCCGCCTCATCGACAACATCCGCCTCACCTTCGGAGGTGCCCGGTGACCGCGATACGGCTCAAGGCCCCCGCTCCCGGCTGGGTGCTGGACACCGACGTCGTCGTGGTGGGCTCCGGCGTCGCCGGCCTCACCGCCGCGCTGCGCTGCGCGGAGGCGGGCCGCCGGGTCGTCGTCGTGACCAAGGCCAACCTCGACGACGGCTCCACCCGCTGGGCCCAGGGCGGCATCGCCGCCGCCCTCGGCGACGGCGACACCCCCGAGCAGCACCTCGCCGACACCCTCGTCGCCGGCGCCGGTCTGTGCGACGAGGACGCCGTACGCACCCTCGTCACCGAGGGCCCCGCCGCCGTACGCCGACTCATCGCCAGCGGCGCCACCTTCGACACCGACCCCGCCACCGGCGCCATCGAGCTGACCCGCGAGGGCGGCCACCACCGCCGCCGTATCGCCCACGCGGGCGGCGACGCGACCGGCGCGGAGGTCTCCCGCGCGCTGGTCGAGGCGGTGCGCGAGGCGGGTATCGAGACCGTCGAGCACGCACTGGTACTCGATCTGATCAAGGACGCGGAAGGGCGCGCCGCCGGTGTCACGCTGCACGTCATGGGTGAGGGCGCACGCGACGGCGTGGGCGCCGTGCGCGCCCCCGCCGTGGTGCTCGCCACCGGCGGAATGGGCCAGGTCTTCTCCGCGACCACCAACCCCCCGGTCTCCACCGGCGACGGCGTCGCGCTCGCGCTGCGCGCCGGCGCGGAGGTCTCGGACCTGGAGTTCGTCCAGTTCCATCCGACGGTGATGTTCCTGGGCCCGGACGCGCAGGGCCAGCAGCCGCTGGTCTCCGAGGCGGTACGGGGCGAGGGCGCCCGCCTCGTCGACGCGGACGGCGAGCGGTTCATGGTGGGCCGGCACGAGCTGGCGGAGCTGGCGCCGCGCGACATCGTGGCGAAGGGCATCATGCGGCGCATGCGCGAGCGCGGCGCCGACCACATGTACCTCGACGGGCGGCACTTCGGCGCGGAGATGTGGAAGCAGCGCTTCCCGACGATCTTCGCGGCCTGCCGCGCGCACGGCTTCGACCCGGTCCACGACCTCGTCCCGGTAGCCCCCGCGGCCCACTACGCCTCCGGCGGCGTCGTCACGGACCTGCGCGGGCGGACGAGCGTCCCGGGCCTCTACGCCTGCGGTGAGGTCGCCTGCACGGGCGTGCACGGCGCGAACAGGCTGGCCTCCAACTCCCTGCTGGAGGGCCTGGTCTTCGCCGAGCGCATCGCGGCGGACGTCGCCGCCGCGCCCGTACCCGGGGAGCCGGAGGCCCCGGAGCCGAAGACCCGGCCCCGGGAGATTGCCCTCCTGCGGCCGGACGCGCGCCCGGACATCCAGCGCGCCATGACCGCCGGGGCGGGCGTCCTGCGCTCCGCCGCCAGCCTGGACGAGGCCGCCGCCGAGCTGCGCGCGATACGCGACACCGCGCGGCCCGCCCCCGCGGCACCGTGCGTGGAGACCTGGGAGGCGACCAACCTGCTGCTCGTCGCGCAGGTCCTCGTCGAGAGCGCCCGGCGCCGCGCCGAGACCCGCGGCTCGCACTGGCGCGAGGACCACGCCGACCGCGACGACGCCCGGTGGGCCCGCCACTTCCTCGTCACCCTCACCCCCGATCCCGTACGCGCCGGGTACCCCGCGGCGCCCGTACGCCCCGAAGACCCCGCACCCCCCGCCCGCCCCGCACTCGCCGTCCGGACCACCGCCGGCACCGCCTTCCACCGGGAGACCCCGTGAGCAGCACCCCAGAGCCCCACCGCCCCCAGCCCGTGGAGCTGACGCTCCTGCCCCTCGGCGGCCCGGACACCGGCGCGGAGGGCTGCGGCGACGCCTGCGGCTGCGGGGCGGGCGACGGTGACGCAGACGCGGCGTACGGCCACGATCCGCTGGAGTGCGGCCTCGACCCGGCGCTCGCCCAGCTCCTCGCCGACGCGGGCCTCGACCCCGTCTACGTCGAGGACGTCGCCCATCTCGCGGTCGAGGAGGACCTCGACCACGGCGTGGACGTGACGACCGTCGCCACCGTCCCCGAGGACGCCGTCGCCACCGGCGACTTCACCGCACGCGAGGCCGGTGTCGTCGCCGGCCTGCGGGTCACCGAGGCGGTCCTGTCCGTCGTCTGTACCGATGACATGGAGGTGGTGCGGCATGCCGAGGACGGCGACCGGGTCGGGGCCGGACAGCGGCTGCTGACCGTCCGTACCCGTACCCGCGATCTCCTCACCGCCGAACGCAGCGCGCTCAACCTCCTTTGCCGGATGTCCGGAATCGCCACTTCCACCCGCGCCTGGGCCGATGCCCTGGAGGGCACCGCCGCCAAGGTCCGCGACACCCGCAAGACGACGCCCGGCCTGCGCGCCCTGGAGAAGTACGCGGTGCGGTGCGGGGGCGGCGTCAACCACCGCATGTCGCTGTCGGACGCGGCGCTGGTCAAGGACAACCACGTGGTCGCGGCGGGCGGCCTGGCCGAGGCGTTCCGGATGGTACGGGCCGAGTTCCCGGACCTGGACGTGGAGGTGGAGGCGGACACCCTGCACCAGGTGCGCGAGGCGGTCGACGCGGGTGCCGACCTCATCCTGCTGGACAACTTCACGCCCGTGGAGACGGAGGAGGCCGTCGCGCTGGTCGCGGGCCGCGCCCGGCTGGAGTCCTCCGGGCGGCTGACGCTCGACAACGCGCGCGCGTACGCGGAGACGGGCGTCGACTATCTGGCCGTAGGAGCGCTCACGCACTCCACCCCCATCCTCGACATCGGCCTCGACCTGCGCGAGGGGGGCGACGGCTAGATGCTCCTCACCATCGACGTCGGGAACACCCATACCGTCCTCGGCCTCTTCGACGGCGAGGAGATCGTCGAACACTGGCGCATCTCCACGGACGCGCGCCGCACCGCGGACGAACTGGCCGTCCTGCTCCAGGGCCTGATGGGCATGCACCCGCTGCTCGGCGAGGAGCTGGGCGACGGCATCCACGGCATCGCCATCTGCTCCACCGTGCCGTCGGTGCTGCACGAACTGCGCGAGGTCACCCGCCGCTACTACGGCGACGTCCCCTCCGTGCTCGTCGAGCCGGGCGTGAAGACCGGCGTGCCCGTCCTGATGGACAACCCCAAGGAGGTCGGCGCCGACCGGATCATCAACGCCCTGGCGGCGGCCGAGCTGTACGGCGGCCCCGCCATCGTCGTCGACTTCGGCACGGCGACGACGTTCGACGCGGTGAGCGAGCGCGGCGAGTACGTCGGCGGGGTCATCGCGCCCGGCATCGAGATCTCCACGGAGGCGCTGGGCGTCCGCGGCGCGCAGTTGCGCAAGATCGAGCTGGCCCGGCCGCGCTCGGTGATCGGCAAGAACACGGTCGAGGCGATGCAGTCCGGCATCCTGTACGGCTTCGCGGGCCAGGTCGACGGCGTGGTCAACCGTATGGCGGCGGAGCTGGCGGACGACCCGGACGAGGTCACCGTCATAGCGACGGGCGGGCTGGCGCCGATGATGCTGGCCGATTCCGCGGTGATCGACGAGCACGAGCCGTGGCTGACGCTGATCGGCCTCCGCCTGGTCTACGAGCGGAACGTCTCGACCACCTGACGGGCCGCGGCAGTGCCCCTCCCGCGGCGGTAGCCCGTTCCGCGCGCCTTCACGGCATGAGTCCCCTTCAGGGCCTAAAGTCGGATTATGCCTACGCCATACGGTTCCCGAGGCGGTGTGGCGCTCAGCGCCGACGAGCTCCGCGTCGTGCGTGACGCGCTGGCCATCGCCATCGAGTCGAGTTGGGGCCTGCCCAGGCCCGCCAGGGGTGACGGAACGGATCCGGCCGCCGCGCCGGCGATCGTGCGCGGTGCCGTCGTACGGGACTGTACGGAGCTGGCCGCGGCGTTGGACGAGGCGGCGGCCGAGGCGGACCGGATGCGGCTGTTCCGTGACGCCGACCTCGCCCGCTACCGCGCCGCGCTCCCCGGCAGCGCCTCCGGGTACGCCGAGGCGCTGCACGACGCGCTGGCCACCGGCTACGTGCCCCGGCAGGCGGATGTCGCCGCGCTGCGCGCCCTCTGCGCCGCGCAGGCGGATTCGGTCGTGGCCGAGCGCCGGCGGCGACTGCTGTGGCGCTGCGAGGCGCTGGCGGTGGCCCAGGTCCCGCCCCGCCGCCGCCCGATGCCGGCCGTGCCCGCGGCGCCGGCTGGGCCCGCGGCGCCGAGGCCGCCGCATGTGCCGCCCGGGCTCCTCCCGCGGCCCGCGCTGCGTGCCCTCCCCGGCGGCAGAGGGGCCTGGGCGGCGCAGGGGTCCGAGGAGCCGGAGCCCGCCCCGGGCCGGCAGCCGCGCAAGCCCGGCGAGGAGCCCCGGCAGCACCCGCCCCGCGAGAATCCTCCGGACCGCCGGCCCGCGTCTCCGAACCGGCCGGTGCCCACGCCCGCCGAGGTCTTCCCGCCCCGCCGCCGTCCGGCCCGGCCCTCGGAGCACCTGCTGCGCCCCTGCGCGGCTCGCACGGCCTGACCCGCACTCCGGGCCCGTCCCGCCGTACGGGCCCGGGGGCCCCCGCCTCCGTACGCTCCCGCCCCGCCACGCCACCGCCCCTCCCGGCACCGTCCGCGCCTCCCCGCCAACCCCCCGCCGCCGCCCCCGCGGGGGCGGGCTACGCTGGAGCCCGCGGCACCTCCGCGGCGCCCGCGCCCAGTAGCCCGCAACGATGGATGGCTCTCATGGATTACCTTTCCGCGCTGCTGCCGTCGACCGTCATGGCCGTCGCCTTCATCCTGATGATCGTGACGATCGTCAAGAACCAGGGCGGCCCCAACAAGGCCAAGGAAGACGCCGCCGTCGACGCGGCGTTCGCCCGGGCGGAGGCGTCGAAGCAGAAGTCCGTGGAGTAGCGCCGCGTAACGCCGGGTACTCCTCACCTTCGGGCGGCGCACGCGCCCCCTGAATCGCCACGCCGCAGTCCCCATCCCCGTCCCAATCGCCCCGTTGTCCACCCTCCTACGGGTATTGTGCTGGCGTGGTCCGGCCATTGGGAGAGCTCGAAGACACGGTCATGACCCGGGTGTGGGAGTGGAACCGCCCGGTCACGGTCAGGGAAGTGCTGGAAGACCTCCAGCAGGAACGCTCTCTCGCGTACACCACCGTCATGACCGTAATGGACAACCTCCACCAGAAGGGCTGGCTGAGGCGCTCCCCCGAAGGCCGCGCCTATCGATATGAAGCGGTGTCCACCCGCGCCGCCTACTCCGCCGCACTCATGAACGACGCGTGGGCCGCCAGCGACAATCCGGCGGCGGCTCTTGTCGCGTTCTTCGGCATGATGTCACCGGCCCAGCTCGAAGCCCTGCGCGATGCGCTACGCGTCGTGTCGCTGGACTCACCCGGCGACACCGAAGCCGGTGACGGCGAAGGAAGCGCGTGACGATAGCGTCATGTCATGCCCAGCGATTCTTACGGGGTCACCATCCGGCGTGCCCGCACCTCGGATGTGCGGGCCATCCGGCGGCTGCTCGACCCCTACGTGCACCGCGACATCCTTCTCGACAAAGCCACCGTGACGCTTTACGAGGACATCCAGGAGTTCTGGGTCGCCGAGCAGGACGTGGACGCCGCCGTGGTCGGCTGCGGCGCGCTGCACGTGATGTGGGAGGACCTCGCCGAGGTGCGTACGCTGGCCGTGGATCCGGCCCGCAAGGGCACCGGCATCGGCCACCAACTCCTCGACAAGTTGCTGCACACCGCCCGCTGGCTCGGTGTCGGCCGCATTTTCTGCCTCACGTTCGAAGTCGACTTCTTCGCCAAGCACGGCTTCGTCGAGATCGGCGAGACTCCGGTGGACCAGGACGTCTACAGTGAGCTGCTGCGCTCGTATGACGAGGGCGTTGCCGAGTTCCTGGACCTGGAGCGGGTGAAGCCCAACACCCTCGGCAACAGCAGGATGCTGCTGCATCTCTGATGACGCTTTGTCCGAATCGCGAAGATATTCTTGAGCGAGTTCTCCGGCAGGGTTTGAGTTTTTCGCTGAAAAGCGGTTTGCTTTCGCCAGCACACATTGTTCCGATGAAAGGGAAGCCCGGTGGCTCAGAAGGTACAGGTCCTTCTCGTCGATGATCTCGATGGCGGTGAGGCAGACGAGACCGTGACGTTCGCTCTCGACGGCAAGTCCTACGAGATCGACCTCACGACTGCCAACGCGGAAAAGCTGCGCTCCGCTCTGGAGCAGTACGTGAAGAGCGGTCGCAGGACCGGTGGCCGTGCGGCGAAGCGTTCTCGCGGCGGAGCGTCCGGCAGCCAGGACACGGCGAAGATCCGCGCGTGGGCGAAGGAGCAGGGTTACGAGGTCAGTGAGCGTGGCCGTGTTCCGGCGAACATCCGCGAGGCATACGAAAAGGCGAACGGCTGACGTTCAGGGTGAGGCGGTGGCAGGCTGTCGCCGCCGCGCTCACCAGCCGTACCAGGTCCGGCCGGTCCGCAACCCGGTGCCGCGCCTGAACCGCAGCGCCGTCCGCGCCATCCCTGTCCCCCTTCCCTTCGCCAGCATCCCGGACGGCGTCTTCGGCGCCCTCCGCGTCCCCTCCTGAGCCGTTCCCGTCTGCTACGCCCTCCCCGTCCACGACTCCGCCCCCGCGGCCGGCTTCCGTGCCCACGGACAGCCGTACCGCGGGGAGCCGCGCCAGCGCCGCCCTGCCGGGCGGACGCAGCCACAGCGTCGGCGGCCAGCTCCGTACCGCCGCCGGCGCCGCGCTCAGGTCCAGCGGGATCCCGCCCCACTCCAGCCAGTCCAGCAGCCCCGGCAGCTCCGCCGCGCCGCCCTCGGCGATCAGGAAGCGCATCCGGCCGCCGGTCAGCCCCACGGGCCCCGTGGCGGGCCGCCGGCGCAGGACGGCCCAGCCGGCCTCCGCGGGCATCTCCAGCATGTCGCAGCGCAGCGCCCCGGGCGGCAGCCCGCCCGCCGAGGGCGCTCCCGCCGCAGCGCCGGCCGCGGAGGGCGGGGCAGACCCCGCGGCGTACTCGCCGCCGGTCCCTGTCCCCGCCCCCGTACCCGAACCATTCCGGCCGCACGCGCCGCTCCCGCCCGCCGGGCCGGGTCTGCCCTGCGGGCCGGTCTGGCGCGGGATCACGGAACCGGTCACGCCCTGAGCAACGGGGTCGCACCCGCCATGGTTACGACATGTGTCATCCCGGTCGCATAGCGCGCTTCTTCTTCCCCGTATCGGCGTCGGCAGGCGTTCCGCCGTGTTCGCCGTCAGCGCAGTGAAGAGGCCGGAAAATCTGATGGCACCGCCCATGGTGCGGGTAAGACTTGACTAGTGGCGCTGGTGAGAGCAGTGCTTCGGCAGGGTTCGGCGGGTGGCGTTCGCCATGGGCGTAGCGGCATTGAGAGTATTCGCCTGGCCTGCGGGAACATCGTCTCGCACCATCGGGTTGGAGCAGTAGTCGGATGTCCGGTGCAGGAGACTGATGGAGGTCGACGTCCGGGTGTCGGCAGTTGGAATGAGCGGTCCCCGCTTGCGGGACTAAGCTGCGGAAGGACAGGGAGGGGAACGTCCCCGATCTGCCTGACCGCTCTGAGGAGCGATTAACGATGTTCGAGAGGTTCACCGACCGCGCGCGGCGGGTTGTCGTCCTGGCTCAGGAAGAAGCCCGGATGCTCAACCACAACTACATCGGCACCGAGCACATCCTCCTGGGCCTGATCCACGAGGGTGAGGGTGTCGCCGCAAAGGCACTGGAGAGCCTCGGGATCTCGCTCGAGGCGGTCCGCCAGCAGGTGGAGGAGATCATCGGCCAGGGCCAGCAGGCCCCGTCCGGCCACATCCCCTTCACCCCCCGGGCGAAGAAGGTCCTGGAGCTGTCGCTCCGCGAGGCCCTTCAGCTCGGACACAACTACATCGGTACGGAGCACATTCTCCTCGGCCTCATCCGCGAGGGCGAGGGCGTCGCCGCCCAGGTGCTCGTGAAGCTGGGCGCCGACCTGAACCGTGTGCGGCAGCAGGTCATCCAGTTGCTCTCCGGTTACCAGGGCGGCAAGGAGACCGCCACCGCCGGCGGCCCCGCCGAGGGCACGCCGTCGACGTCCCTGGTGCTCGACCAGTTCGGCCGGAACCTCACCCAGGCGGCCCGCGAGTCCAAGCTCGACCCGGTCATCGGGCGCGAGAAGGAGATCGAGCGGGTCATGCAGGTGCTGTCCCGCCGCACCAAGAACAACCCCGTGCTCATCGGTGAGCCCGGCGTCGGCAAGACCGCCGTCGTCGAGGGCCTGGCGCAGGCCATCGTCAAGGGCGAGGTGCCCGAGACGCTGAAGGACAAGCACCTCTACACCCTGGACCTGGGCGCGCTGGTCGCGGGCTCCCGCTACCGCGGTGACTTCGAAGAGCGCCTGAAGAAGGTGCTCAAGGAGATCCGCACCCGCGGCGACATCATCCTGTTCATCGACGAGCTGCACACCCTGGTGGGCGCGGGGGCCGCCGAGGGCGCGATCGACGCGGCGAGCATCCTCAAGCCGATGCTGGCCCGCGGCGAGCTGCAGACCATCGGTGCCACCACGCTCGACGAGTACCGCAAGCACCTGGAGAAGGACGCGGCCCTGGAGCGCCGCTTCCAGCCGATCCAGGTCGCGGAGCCGTCGCTGCAGCACACGATCGAGATCCTCAAGGGTCTGCGCGACCGGTACGAGGCGCACCACCGGGTGTCCATCACGGACGCCGCGCTGGTCGCCGCGGCCCAGCTCGCTGACCGGTACATCTCCGACCGCTTCCTGCCGGACAAGGCGATCGACCTGATCGACGAGGCGGGCTCGCGGATGCGCATCCGCCGGATGACCGCGCCGCCGGACCTGCGGGAGTTCGACGAGAAGATCGCCGATGTGCGGCGTGAGAAGGAGTCCGCGATCGACTCGCAGGACTTCGAGCTGGCCGCCGGGCTGCGTGACAAGGAAAAGCAGCTCCTGGCGCAGAAGGCGCAGCGGGAGAAGGAGTGGAGGGCCGGCGACATGGACGTCGTCGCCGAGGTGGACGAGGAGCTGATCGCCGAGGTCCTGGCCACCGCCACCGGCATCCCGGTCTTCAAGCTGACCGAGGAGGAGTCCTCGCGGCTGCTGCGCATGGAGGACGAGCTGCACAAGCGCGTCATCGGGCAGGAGGACGCCATCAAGGCGCTCTCCCAGGCCATCCGCCGTACGCGGGCGGGCCTGAAGGACCCGAAGCGCCCCGGCGGTTCGTTCATCTTCGCCGGCCCGTCCGGCGTCGGTAAGACGGAGCTGTCGAAGACGCTGGCGGAGTTCCTCTTCGGTGACGAGGACGCGCTCATCCAGCTCGACATGTCGGAGTTCAGCGAGAAGCACACCGTCTCGCGGCTGTTCGGCTCCCCGCCCGGCTACGTCGGGTACGAGGAGGGCGGCCAGCTCACGGAGAAGGTGCGCCGGAAGCCGTTCTCGGTCGTCCTCTTCGACGAGGTCGAGAAGGCCCACCCGGACATCTTCAACTCGCTGCTGCAGATCCTGGAGGACGGTCGGCTGACCGACTCCCAGGGCCGGGTCGTGGACTTCAAGAACACGATCATCATCATGACGACCAACCTCGGCACGAAGGACATCTCCAAGGGCTTCGGCCTGGGGTTCGCCGCCGGGGGCGACGTCAAGTCCGGCTACGAGCGGATGAAGTCGAAGGTCAGCGAGGAGCTGAAGCAGCACTTCCGGCCGGAGTTCCTCAACCGTGTGGATGACATCGTGGTCTTCCACCAGCTCACCCGGGACGACATCATCGAGATCGTCGACCTGCGGCTGGCCGAGCTGGACAACCGGCTCAAGGACCGCGACATGGCCATCGAGCTGTCCACCGAGGCCAAGGACCTGCTGTCCAAGCGCGGCTTCGACCCGGTGCTGGGCGCCCGGCCGCTGCGCCGCGCGATCCAGCGGGAGATCGAGGACGTGCTCTCGGAGAAGATCCTCTTCGGCGAGCTGCGCCCGGGCCACATCGTGGTGGTCGACACCGAGGGCGAGGGTGACGACGCGACGTTCACCTTCCGCGGCGAGGAGAAGTCGGCGCTGCCCGACGCCCCGCCGGTCGACGCCGCCGCCGGCGGCGCGGGCCCGAACCTGAGCAAGGAGGCGTGAGCCCGTAGCGGCTCGGCTTCCGCGGTACGACACAGAGCCGCCCCGGACCACACGGTCCGGGGCGGCTCTGCGTGCACGTGCCGTACGCCCCCGGGCCCGTACCGGGGGCGTCCCGTACGGCCTGCGGCGCGGCGCCCCGAGGGCGTGGTCAGCCCTTGTGCGCCGCCGTCACCAGGTCCTGCGCGACCTCCAGGCAGGCGAGCCGCTTCTCCTCGGCGTCGCCCGGGGCGTCGGCCAGGGCGAACATCCCGGCGTGCATGGCGAAGATCGCCGAGATGCAGCGGGCCTGGTCCTTCAGATCGGCGTCCTTGTCGCGCAGCATCCCGATGATGTCGCCCATGCGCGCCTTGAAGGACTCGCCGAGGCTCAGCTCGCGGATGCTCGCCTGGTTCTCCTGCATGAACCGGAAGAGGGTGCTGCCGCCGGCGAGCAGCGCGCTGTACCGCGCCAGCAGCTCCAGCCTGGTCTCCAGCGTGGCCGGCTGGTCACGGCCCCAGGCGATCAGCGCGTCGACCCGACCGAAGTGGTCCTCGACCAGGCTGACGAGGATGTCCTCCTTGGTCTTGAAGTGGTAATAGAGCGCGGCCTTCGTGACGTCGAGCCGTTCGGCGATTTCGCGCAGGGACGTCTTGTCGTAGCCCTTGTCGGCGAAGAGCTCCAGCGCCACATCCTGAATGCGCCGGCGGGTGTCGCCCCTGGTCGTCCCCATGATCCCCGCTTCCGTCTGGTACTTACTTGACGCCCGGCAAGTAGGGGCGTACGTTCACATCGTACCCACTAGCCGGGCGGCAAGTAAGTAGGGAGAGGTCCATGGCGGACACGGAGCAGGAGGCGGCCCCCGCATCGCCGCGCAACATCAGGGTGATCATGCTCGGCCTGATGATCACCATGATGCTGGCGATGCTCGACAACCTGATCGTCGGCACCGCGATGCCCACGATCGTCGGCGAGCTGGGGGGCCTGAACCACCTCGCCTGGGTGGTCACCGCGTACACCCTGGCCATAGCCGTCTCCACGCCGCTGTGGGGCAAGTTCGGCGACCTCTATGGGCGTAAGGGCATCTTCATGTCCTCCATCGTCCTCTTCCTGATCGGCTCGGCCCTGTCCGGCATGGCCCAGGACATGGGCCAGCTCATCGGCTTCCGCGCGATCCAGGGCCTGGGCGGCGGCGGTCTCATCGTCGGCGTGATGGCGATCATCGGTGACCTCGTGCCGCCCCGGGAACGCGGCCGGTACCAGGGCATGATGGCCGCCGTCATGGGCATCGCCACCATCGGCGGCCCGCTGGTCGGCGGGACGATCACCGACCACCTCGGCTGGCGCTGGGCCTTCTACATCAACCTGCCGCTCGGCGCCGTCTCGCTCTTCGTCATCTCCACGGTCCTGCACCTGCCGAAGAAGCGCGTCAAGGCGCGCGTGGACTACACGGGCGCCGCCCTGCTCACGCTCGCGCTGACCGCGCTGGTGCTGGTGACCTCCTGGGGCGGTACGGAGTACGACTGGGGGTCGGTGCAGATCATCGGCCTGGCCGTGCTCGGCGCCGTGTCGCTGGCGGCCTTCGCCCGGGCCGAGACCCGTGCCGCAGAACCGATCATCCCGCTGCGCATCTTCCGCAGCCGGAACTTCACGTTGATGAACCTGATCGGCTTCATCGTCGGCTTCGTGATGTTCGGCGGGGTGACCTTCCTGCCGCTGTTCCAGCAGAGCGTCCAGGGAGCCTCGGCCACCAACTCCGGCCTGCTGCTGCTGCCGATGATGCTGCCGGTCATGGTCGTCTCGCTCTTCGTCGGCCGGGCCACGACGAAGACCGGGCGCTACAAGATCTACCCGATCATCGGCGGGGCCGCGCTGATCGTCGGGATGTACCTGCTGTCCACGATGGACACCGGCACCTCCCGCCTCACCTCCGGGCTCTACATGGCGGTGATGGGCGCCGGTCTGGGCTTCATGATCCAGATGTCGATGCTCGTCGGGCAGAACAGCCTGGAGATGCGCGACATGGGCGCCGGCAGCTCCACGATCACCCTGACCCGCACCATCGGCGGCTCCTTCGGCGTCGCCCTGATGGGCGCGATCTTCAGCAGCCGGGTCGCCGACACGATGGCCGAGGAGGCCGGGCCGGCGGGCGAGACGGCGGCGGGCGGCGGCGGGCAGTTGACCCCGGAGCGGATCGAGCAACTGCCGGCACAGATCAAGGAGGCGTACCTGAACGCCGTCTCGAACGGCACCCACCAGGTCTTCCTCTGGGGGGCCGTGATCGCCGCACTCGCGTTCGTCTCCTCGTGGTTCGTCAAGGAGGTCCCGCTGCGCGGGGCCGGCCCGGCGAAGGAGGACGCCGGACCGGCCGGGGACGCCGGTCCGGGCTCCGCGCAAGCGGAGGCGGGGTCCCCGGCGAAGGTGTGAGCGGGCCGGGGCCCCGAAGGCGGGCCGTGCGCCTCCCGTAGTAGCGGGCGGGGGGCGCGCGGCCCGTCCGTGCGTACGGCCCCCCGGCTACCGGCGCACCGGCGGAGACGGCCGTTGTCAGTGGTGCGTGCCATGCTCGACGAGTGCTTCGCCCCGATCTGCGCGCACTTCGCAGCGCCAAGGACGCCATGGACCGCGACTGGGCCGACCCGACGGTCGACCTGGACGCGGTGGCGACGCACGCCGGTTACTCCCGGTATCACTTCATCCGCGCCTTCAAGGCGGCCTACGGCGAGACCCCCGGCCAGTATCTGACGCGCCGCCGCCTGGAGCGCGCCGAGCACCTGCTGCGCACGTGCAACCTCTCCGTCACCGAGATCTGCCACCTGGTCGGCTTCTCCGCCCTCGGCACGTTCTCCGCGAGCTTCAAGCGGCGTACGGGGCTGTCCCCGAGCGCGTACCGCGACGCGCACGTGGGCCGCGGCACCGCGCTCATACCGGGCTGCTTCGCGCTGCTGTGGGCCGGCGGGTTCGACCCGCGGATGCGGGAGCGCAACTCTGAGGAAGCGGGCTGAGTCCCCGCCCGCCTACCGTTTCCGGCGTACCGAAGAACCGCCCCACCAGGGAGAACGACATGATCACGAATCTGGCCATCACCACCGTGTGGACCACCGACCAGGAACGCAGCCGCGACTTCTTCGTCGACAAGCTCGGCTTCGAGATCCGCGACGACATCGAGATGGGCGAGGGCATGCGCTGGATCACGGTCGGGGTTCCCGGCCAGCCGGACGTCATGCTCGCCCTCATGCGGACCACGGGACCCGGCCTCGATCCGGAGTCGGCCGAGGCGCTGACGACGCTTGTCACCAAGGGCGTGCTGGGTGCCGGTGCGTTCCACACCGACGACTGCCGGGCGACGTACGCAAAGCTGCGCACGCGGGGCGTGGACTTCATACAAGAGCCGCAGGAGCGGCCGTACGGGGTCGAGGCGATCTTCCGCGACGACAGCGGCAACTGGTACTCGCTGACGCAGCGCCGGGAGGGCGGGCTGGACCACAGCAAGCCCTGGGCCTGACGCGGCCCGGGGGCGCCTCCGGCGCGGCGGGGGCCCGGGCCGGCGGAACGGATCCGCGCACCCGCGCCGCCCGGTGCCCGGCCGCGCAGTCGGCCGGCCGCCGCGCCACCGGGACAGCCGCGGCGGACGCCGCCGTCCGCTGCCCGTAGGCGGCAGGCAGCGGCCGTCAGCTCTGCGGCAGCCGGTACAGACCGTCCGCCAGCGGCTCCACGAGCCCGTCCGACACCAGGCTGTCCAGCGCCCTCGCCCGCTGCACCGGCTCGTGCCAGACGGCGTCCAGCCGCTGCTGCGGCACCGGCCCGTCCGCGTCCCGCAGTACGGCCAGCAGCCGGCCGCGTACCTGCCGGTCGGTGCCGGCGTACGTCTGGGTGCGGCGCGGCGGGCCCGCGTGGGCGGGGTGTCCGGCGAGCCGCCAGGCGCACAGCGTCGCCACCGGGCAGTTGTCGCAGTCGGGCTTGCGGGCCGTGCAGACGAGCGCGCCCAGCTCCATCGTCGCGGCGCCCCAGCGGGCCGCCTCGGCGTCCGCCTCGGGCAGCAGCTCGCGCGCGACGCGGCGCTCCACGGCGGTCGTCGCGCCGGGCGGGAACTCGGTGCCGCCGACCAGCCGGGCGTAGACCCGGCGGACGTTGGTGTCGAGCACGGCGTGCCGCTGCCCGTACGCGAAGGACGCCACGGCAGCCGCGGTGTACTCGCCGATACCGGGCAGCGCGAGGAGCTGCGCGTGCCGCTTGGGCACGTCGCCGTTGTGCCGCTCCTTTATCGCGGTCGCGGCGGCGTGCAGCCGCAGGGCACGGCGCGGGTAGCCGAGCCGGCCCCAGGCGCGGACGGCCTCGCCGGGCGCCTCGGCGGCCAGGTCGGCGGGGCGGGGCCAGCGCTTCAGCCACTGCGTGTAGACGGGGAGCACGCGGCTCACCGGCGTCTGCTGCAGCATGAACTCGCTGACCATGACGCCCCACGGGCCGGCTTCCGGCCGGCGCCACGGCAGGTCGCGGGCGTGCTCGTGGAACCACTGGAGGACGGGCCCGTGCAGCGCCGCGGGCTCGGGCGGGGACGCGGGCGCGGCGCCGGCGGAGGCGGGCGCGGATGCGGTACTTGCTGTGGTCGCAGTCATGGCACTGCTGATCCTGGCACAGAAAGGGGCGGTGCCCCGGGCAGCGCCAGGGGTCTTGCGTGTTGTGCCGTCGAGACGGGCGCGAAGGGCGGTGCGCGCGTGCGTGGAGCGGACGACGAGACTCGAACTCGCGACCCCCACCTTGGCAAGGTGGTGCTCTACCAACTGAGCTACGTCCGCGCGCCCGTGGGGCGGCTGCCCAGTATACCCGTGTGCGGGAGCCGGGGACCGGCCGCGGGCGGGCGTCACGGACCCGGGGCGGAACGGGTCCGGGGGAGTGGGGCCGGGCGTACGGGACACGGCGGCGGCCGGCCGCGCCGGGGCGGCCCGTACGGCAGAGGCCACCGACCGGACCGCCTGGTATCACCCGCCCCGGACCACCCGGGCGGCCCTTCACAGCCAGCCGCGTTCCCTCGCCAGCCGGGCCGCCGCGTGCCGGTTCTCCGCGTTCAGCTTCGTCATGGCCGACGACAGGTAGTTCCGTACCGTCCCCGGCGTCAGCGCCGCGCGGCGGGCGATGTCCGAGACCGGGGCGCCGTCCGCCGCCAGTTCCAGCACCTCCGCCTCCCGCGGCGTCAGCGGCGAGTCGCCCGCCGCGATGGCGTCCGCCGCCAGCTCCGGGTCCACGTACCGGCCGCCCCCGTGTACCGTGCGGATCACCTCCGCCAGCTTCTGCGCCGAGACGGTCTTGGGCACGAAGCCGCGCACCCCCGCGGACAGCGCCTGCTTCAGCGCCCCGGGGCGGCCGTGGCTGGTGACGATCATGGCCGCGCAGCCGGGTGCCGCGGTGCGCAGCGAGGCCGCCACGGCGACGCCGTCGAGCCCCGGCATCTGCAGGTCGAGCACGGCGACGTCCGGCCGGTGGGCGCGCGCCATCGCCAGCGCCTCATCGCCACCGGCCGCCTCGGCGACGACCGTGAGGTCGTCCTCCAGCGCCAGCAGCGCGGCCAGCGCGCCGCGGATCAGATGCTCGTCGTCGGCGAGCAGCACGCGGATCACGACGCCTCCGTGCCGATACGCGCCGCCAGCCGGAACCGCCCGCCCGCCCGGCGCTGTGCGCTCAGCGTGCCGCCGACGGCCGCCAGCCGCTCCCGCAGCCCGGTGAGTCCGGCGCCGTCCGCGGGGGTGCCGGGTTCGGCGTCGGGGGCGCCGTCGTTGTCCATGACGAGTTCGGCCACGCCGTCCGCGGCCCGCACGGAGATCGTGCACGTACGGGCGTCCGCGTGCCGCAGCACGTTCGTCGTACCCTCCCGGACCACCCACGCCAGGGCTGACTGCGCGTGTTCCGGCACCGGTATCCGCCCGCCCGCAGCGGTCCCGCCCCCGGCCGTCGCGCCCGGAGCCGTCGCGCCCGCCTCGTCCACCTCGCAGTCGACGCCCGCGGCGCGCAGCACCGCGCGGGCGCCGGCCAGCTCGGCGTGCAGGTCGGCGGCGCGGTAGCCGCGCACGACGGCGCGGATCTCGCGCTGCGACTCCTGCGCCACCCGCTGCACCTCGGCCATCTGGTCGGCGGCCTCGGGCCGGCCGCGCTGCGCCAGTTGCACGGCCAGCTCGCTCTTGAGCGCCATGACGGCGAGGTTGCGCCCCAGGACGTCGTGCAGGTCGCGGCCGAAGCGCAGCCGCTCCTCGGCGACGGCCAGCCGGGCCTGCGCGGCGCGGGCGGCGTCGAGCTCGTCGACGAGCTTCACGCCCCAGGCGGAGGCGCGGTAGGTGAGCCCGATGAAGGGCGCGCCGAGTGCCGTGGTGAGCGCGGTGACGGCCAGCCACTGCCCGCGCGGCCCGATCACCAGCGCGGCCAGCAGCGTGGCGGTGCACAGCGCCGCGACGACCACCCCGCCGCGGCGCAGCGGCAGCGCCAGCACCACCGGTCCGGCCGCGAACATCAGCACCCAGACCAGGAACGGCCCGACCTGCACCGGCTCCAGCCGGTCCGCGGCGAGCAGCGCGAGGCCCGTGGCCGGCAGCGCCGAGACGACGACGAGGTGCAGGGCGAGCAGCCGGCGGCTGGGGCCGGCGGCGCCGAGGTACGGGGCGGTGAGGGAGAGCCTGATCTGGAGGACGAGGTGCGCGAGGAGCAGGACGGTCACGAGGGCGAACGGCGCCGCGCCCATGTCGTCCCGGGCGCTGCTCAGCCACACGCCGAACAGCACGGCCTCGAAGAGCGCGAGGAAGTACATGGTGGAGAGGGTGTAGTGGCGCCAGCGGACGGGCCCGCTCATGCGCCGGGCCCGCTGCAGCCAGCGGAGCACGCCGCCTCCCGGCCCCGGTCCCGCCCCCGGGTCCGGGACCGGCCGCGGGCGGGGCCCCCCGCCCGCGTCCGGCTCGGTCATCTCGTACGCCTCCACCGGCCCTATTGTCCCATTCGCCCCGGCCGGCGTGAGCGCCGCATACGGCCGTACCGTGCGCCCACCACCCCCCGCCGGCCGCAGGGCCGCCCGCACCCCGCTCACCCGCGCGGCTCCCACCGGAACCACCGCCGCACCGCCCACGTCCCCGCGGCCGTCCACGCCACCGCCACCGCGAGCGCCCCGACGACCGCGCCGCCGTCCAGCTCCCCGGTCCAGCCGCCGCGCACCAGCTCCACCACCGGCGACAGCGGGAGCCGCTGCGCCACCTCCGCGACGGAGTCCGGCAGCACCTCGAACGGCACGAACAGACCCGAGCCGAACATCGACACCAGCAGCAGCGGCATGCTCGTCAACTGCGCGCTCTCCGCCGACTTCGTCACCGCCGCGGTCGCCGCGGCCAGCACGGTGAGCATCGCCATCCCCAGCAGCACCCCCAGCACCGCCAGGTGCGGCGCCTCCGGCGCAGGCGAGTCCATCGCCAGGCTCACGGTGACGGCCAGTACGAGGACTTGTCCCAGCGCCACGCACAGGGCCGGCAGCGCGGCGCCGGCGAGGAGTTCGCGGTCGGTGAGCAGGCCGGTGCGCAGCCGCTTGAGGACGAGTTCCTCGCGGCGGGCCACGTAGACGATGACGAGGTTCGCGTAGACGACGAAGAGCAGCGCGAAGACGACGGCGCTCGGCAGCACCACGGTGGCCGCGGTGAGGCCGGTGTCGGACAGGTCCAGCTCGTCGACCGCCGACCGGGTGGCGAACGCGAAGCCCGCCGGGGTGACCAGCGCGCCGAAGAGCACGAGCTTGCTGCGCCACAGCAGCGTCAGCTCGGCGCGGCCGATCGCGGTGAGCCGGGCGAGCGGGCCGGGCACGTCGGCGGCCCGGTCGTCGAGGCGCGACGGCGGGGCGGCGGTGGTGGCGGTCATCGGGCGTTCCTCTCGTCGGTACGGGCCGTGCCGGCGGCGTACGGCGCGGGGGCGGCGCCCTTCTCGCGCCGCTTGCCCGTTTCGGCCCTGCGGTCGTCCTCCGCGGCGCCCGCGATCTTCAGGAACGCCTCCTCCAGCGACGCCGACCGGGCGTCCAGACCGGTCAGCTCCACCCCGTTGTCCTGGGCCCACAGCAGCAGCCCGGTCAGCGTCCGCTGCAGCGCGCCGGTACGCAGCCGTACGGTCGTCCCGGACAGCTCGTGCCCCGTCACGCCCAGCGGCGGCAGCGGCGGCAGGTCTCCCGGGAGCCAGCCGACGGGCAGCCGGAACGAGACGGTCGCCGGGTGGGCGCCGACGATGTCCTCGACGGTGCCGGCGGCGGCGATCCGCCCGCCGGCCATGATCGCCAGCCGGTCCGCCAGCTCCTCGGCCTCCTCCAGATAGTGCGTGGTGAGCAGCACCGTCGTGCCGCCGGAGCGCAGTTCGCGCACCAGCTCCCAGGTGGCGTGCCTCCCCTCGGCGTCGAGCCCGGTGGTCGGCTCGTCGAGGAACAGCACCTCCGGCCGGCCGAGCAGCGCGAGCGCCAGGTCGAGCCGCCGCCGCTCGCCGCCGGACAACTGCGCCACCCGTACGTCGCGGCGGTCCGCGAGCCCGACCAGCTCAAGTGCCTCCGCGGTGGGCCGCGGGCGCGCTGTGCAGCCGGCCCACATCCGTACCGTTTCGGCGACCGTGAGCTGCGAGGGCATCCCGCCTTCCTGAAGCATCACGCCGGTGTACGGGCGCACCCGCCCGCGCTCGCGGTACGGGTCACGCCCCAGCACCCGCACCTCGCCCCCGCTGGGCTCCGCCAGCCCCTCCAGCAGTTCCACGGTGGAGGTCTTGCCGGCGCCGTTCGTCCCCAGCAGGGCGAACAACTCGCCCCGGCGGACGGCGAAGTCGACGCCCCGCACCGCCTCGAAGTCCCCGTAGGCGCGCCGCAGCCCCGCGGCGCTGATCACGTTCTCCTCTGCACTGACCATGTCTTCAGGCTTCCGCCGCCGCGGGCGCCGGTGCAGTGCACGCTGTCATCGGACGCGATGACAGATGTCATGGCGGAGGAGCGGGCACACAAAAGAGAGCCCCGGCCGAAGCCGGGGCTCTCCACTGAGCGGACGACGAGATTCGAACTCGCGACCCTCACCTTGGCAAGGTGATGCTCTACCAACTGAGCCACGTCCGCGTGCATCCGAACGACTCTCATCGTCCGGCGCGTGCTCCACTCTACCCCACGACTCATGGGGCTTCTGTGGCGGAGCGGGTGACAGGAATCGCACACTGCGCCTCCCTCTTGGAAAGAGGGCGCTCTACTACTGAGCTACACCCGCGTGGCCTCGGGGGGTCTCCCCTTGGCGCGTGCCCCGACTCTATCGGATCCCCCGGGGGAGATGGCAAGCCGGGCCGGTGAACGACGCCAAGACGGCCCGGCGGACGGCCGGATGGGGCAAAGCCGCGCAGGAGGCGGACGGCGTCAGTGGGCGGCTTCGAACGCCTCGTAGACCTTCTTCGGGATGCGCCCCCTGGCGGGCACGTCCATGCCCTGCGAGCCGGCCCAGGCGCGCACGGTGGCGGGGTTGGGTGCGACGTCGGTGCGGGTGAACGCACGTCCCGACGCCGACTGCTTCCGCCCGGCCCGCAGGAAGGGTGCCAGCGTGCTGCGGAGTTTCTTGGCGTTCGAGGCATTGAGATCGATCTCGTACGACTTCCCGTCGAGTCCGAAGTTGACCGTCTCGGTCGCTTCTCCGCCGTCGATGTCGTCGAAGAGGCTGACCACTACGCGCTGCGCCACGAAACCGGTCCTTCCGTCGGTCGCGCCTGCCGCTTTCCCGTCCGCCGCGTGACCTGCGCGGTGGACCGGGACTGCGGGAGCGCCGGCTCATTTGATCAGTTCTTTACCCTTTGTATCGCGACGGAATCAGATGCGGAAGCCGAGCAAATGGCCCGCGTGTCACGTCGCAATGCGGACCCTACTTTTATTGGCCCCTTTACCCAAGTGGATATCACGGGCGATGCGGAACCGTAACCGGTGGGACGCATATCTACCCGGGTAGATTTGTCCGCAAGGTACGCTGTCGTCACCGCTTCTTCACAACCCTTACCGGGAGTAGCCAGTGGCCCGCGTCGTAGTCGACGTCATGCTCAAGCCGGAGATCCTCGACCCGCAGGGGCAGGCGGTGCAGCGTGCGCTGCCGCGCCTCGGCTTCGGCGGGATCGCCGACGTCCGCCAGGGCAAGCGCTTCGAGCTCGAAGTGGAGGGACCGGTCGACGACGCCGCCCTCGCGCAGATCAACACAATGGCCGAGACGTTCCTTGCGAACACCGTGATCGAGGACTTCACCGTACGTGTCGAGGAAGTCGCGCGCCGGGGAGAGGCGAAGTGACCGCTCGTATCGGCGTCGTCACATTCCCGGGATCTCTCGACGACCGCGACGCGCTGCGGGCGGTTCGGCTGGCGGGCGCCGAGCCGGTCTCGCTCTGGCACCGGGACAAGGATCTGCACCAGGTCGACGCGGTCGTGCTCCCGGGTGGTTTCAGTTACGGCGACTATCTGAGGGCGGGCGCCATTTCGCGCTTTGCGCCGGTGATGGATACGGTCATCGAGCAGGCCAGGTCCGGTATGCCGGTCCTCGGCATCTGCAACGGCTTCCAGGTGCTCACGGAAACTCATCTGCTGCCCGGCGCGATGTTGCGCAACAACCACCTCCACTTCATCTGCCGGGACCAGAAGCTACGGGTGGAGAACGCCGCCACGGCGTGGACCTCCGACTACGCCGCCGGTCAGGACATCCACATCCCGCTGAAGAACATCGACGGCCGATACACGGCGGACGAACGTACGCTCGACGAGCTGGAGGCCACCGGCCGCGTCGTCTTCCGCTATAGGGACGGAAACCCCAACGGCTCGCTGCGCGACATCGCCGGCATCGCCAACGAGGCGGGCAACGTCGTCGGCCTCATGCCCCACCCCGAGCACGCCGTCGAAACCCTCGTCGGCACCGGCCGCACGGACGGCCTGGGCTTCTTCACCTCGATCCTCAAGAGGCTGGTCCACGCATGACGCGCACCCCCTTGGATACCGGAACGGCGAGGGAGCGAGTTCGCGCCCTGAGCCACGACCGTCCCGAACCCGGCGCGCGAAGGAGCGAGCGAGCGTGACCCTGGATACCGTCAAGCATGCTTCCGGCACGCCCGACGCCGAGCAGCCCTGGGCCGAACTCGGCCTGAAGCAGAACGAGTACGAGCAGATCCGCGAGATTCTCGGCCGCCGCCCGACCGGCGCCGAGCTGGCCATGTACTCCGTCATGTGGTCCGAGCACTGTTCGTACAAGTCGAGCAAGGTGCACCTGAAGCAGTTCGGCGACAAGGCCCCGCCCTCCGACGCCCTGCTCGTCGGTATCGGCGAGCAGGCGGGCGTCGTCGACGTCGGCCAGGGCTACGCCGTCACGTTCAAGGTCGAGTCGCACAACCACCCCTCGTACGTGGAGCCCTACCAGGGCGCCGCCACCGGCATCGGGGGCATCGTCCGCGACATCATCGCCATGGGCGCCCGTCCCGTCGCCGTGATGGACCCGCTGCGCTTCGGCGCCGCCGACCATTCCGACACCAAGCGGGTGCTGCCCGGCGTGGTCGCCGGCATCGGCGGCTACGGCAACTGCCTCGGCCTGCCCAACATCGGCGGCGAGGTCGTCTTCGACCCCTGCTACCAGGGCAATCCGCTCGTCAACGCCCTCTGCGTCGGCGTCATGCGGCACGAGGACATCCACCTCGCCAAGGCCGCGGGCGTCGGCAACAAGGTGATCCTCTACGGCGCCCGCACCGGCGGCGACGGCATCGGCGGCGCCTCCATCCTGGCCTCCGAGACCTTCGACGAGGCCAAGCCCAGCAAGCGCCCGAGCGTCCAGGTCGGCGACCCGTTCCAGGAGAAGCTGCTCATCGAGTGCACCCTGGAGGCGTTCCGCGAGGACCTCGTCGTAGGCATCCAGGACCTCGGCGCCGCCGGGCTCTCCTGCGCCACCTCCGAGCTGGCCTCCAACGGCACCGGCGGCATGCGCGTCGAACTCGACGTCGTACCGCTGCGCGACGCGACGCTTTCGCCCGAGGAGATCCTCATGAGCGAGTCGCAGGAGCGGATGTGCGCGGTCGTCGAGCCCGGGAAGGCCGACCGTTTCCTCGCCGTCTGCGAGAAGTGGGACGTCACCGCCACCGTCATCGGCGAGGTCACCGACGGTGACCGGCTGGAGATCTACTGGCACGGCGAGCAGATCGTCGACGTGCCGCCGCGCACCGTCGCCCACGACGGCCCGGTCTACGAGCGGCCGATGGCCCGCCCCGGCTGGCTCGACGCCCTCCAGGCCGACGACGCCGCCAGGCTTCCGCGGCCGGCCGCGGCCGACGGCGACGCGCTGCGCGCGCAGGTGCTGCGGCTGGTCGGCTCGCCGAACCAGGCGGACAAGTCGTGGATCACCTCGCAGTACGACCGATTCGTCCTCGGCAACACCGTCCTGGCGCAGCCCGAGGACTCCGGCATGATCCGCATCGACGAGGAGACCGGCCTCGGCGTCGCGCTGGCCACCGACGGCAACGGCCGGTACGCCAAGCTCGACCCGTACGCGGGTGCGCAGCTCGCGCTGGCGGAGTCGTACCGCAACGTCGCCGCCACCGGCGCCCGCCCGCTCGCGGTCACCGACTGCCTCAACTTCCCCTCGCCGGAGGACCCGGCGGGCATGTGGCAGTTCGCCGAGGCCTGCCGCGGCCTGGCCGACGCCTGCCGCACCCTGGGCACCCCGGTCACCGGCGGCAACGTCTCCCTCTACAACCAGACCGGCGACCAGCCCATCCACCCGACCCCTGTCGTCGGCGTGCTCGGCGTGATCGACGACGTGGCGCGGCGCACGCCGATGGCGTTCGGGCACGAGGGCCAACTGCTCTACCTCCTCGGCGAGACGAAGGAGGAGCTGGGCGGTTCCGCCTGGTCGCAGGTGGTCCACGAGCACCTGGGCGGGCTGCCGCCGGCCGTCGACCTGGAGCGGGAGCGGCTGCTCGCCGAGATCCTCATCTCCGCCTCGCGCGACGGCATGATCGACGCGGCGCACGACCTGTCGGACGGCGGGCTGGTCCAGGCGGTGGTCGAGTCCTGCCTGAAGGGCGGCCACGGCGCGCGGCTGGTGGTGCCGGAAGGGCTGGAGCCGGCGGTGTTCCTCTTCTCGGAGTCGCAGGGCCGCGCGGTGGTGGCGGTGCCGCGGAGCGAGGAGATGCGCTTCACCGACATGTGCGGCGCGCGTGGGCTGCCGGCGACGCGCATCGGCGTGGTCGACGGGGACGCGGTGGACGTGCAGGGGCAGTTCACGCTGCCGCTGGCGGAGCTGCGGGAGACGTACGAGCGCACGATTCCGGCGCTGTTCGCCTGAGTCCGGGCCCTCCGCCGCGGGGGCGGGTCAGCGCGCTGGCTCCGACCCGCTCCCGAGGGCGTCCACGGCCCGGTAGATCTGCGCCTTCAGCCCTTCCGGGTCGGGTACGTGCCGCAGCGTCATCACGCCCTGCTCGGAGGCGGACTGCACGTTGAGGGTCCCGTAGCGCATGATCCGCTCCCAGAGGGTGGCGCGGAACGACACGTCGTTGACGCGCGACAGGGGGATGCTGCGGCCGGACTTGGACAGAAAGCCGCTGCGCTTGTGCAGGCGCTTGGTGGTGAGGATGTACATCGTGCTGCGCCACTGCAGCAGCGGGATGAGCCAGAAGTAGCAGGCGAAGATCGCCCCCACCGCCAGCACCCCGAAGCCCGTGTACGTCCCCCAGTCCTCGTCCGTCGGCAGCCACCACATGAGCGCCCCGGCGGCCAACGCGATCACGCACAGCGCGAGGAACTCGTTGACCAGGGTGGTCCAGTGCTGGCGCGTCACGTACACCAGCGACTCGTCTTCTGCGAGGTAGCGGTCGGCGATAGGCATGCGCGCATGGTGGCACAGGATCGCGTTGTCACACATCGGCCGTACGCTTCCTGTCATGCCGACCGCCAAGCGCAGCGGCGCCCGCAGGGCGCGGACGTACGACCCGGAGAAGACGTGGACGGCGCTCACGGCGCAGGTGCGCGCGGTGAGCGCCGCGGTACACGCGCTGGACGAGCGCCGGCTTGCGCTGCCGTCGGGGCTGCCGGGCTGGGACGTCCGGCTGCTGCTGGCGCACATCGTCGACCAGATCGAGGCGACGCCGCGGCTCCTCGCCGAGCCGGCCCCGCCGGCGGCGCGGGCGGCGGTCGACCTGCCGTCGTGGGCGGTGTCGACGGCGGACATCGCCGGCCGGCTGGACGAGCGGACCCGGCGGGAGGCCGGCCGCATCGCCGCGGAGTACGGCGCGGGCCCCGCGGCGTACGCCTCGGCGGTGGACGCGGCGGCGGAGCGCCTGGCGGCGGCCGGACCGGAGGCGGTGCGCACGGACCGCCTGCTGCCGCACGGCTCCGGCCCGATGACCGCCCTCGACATGACCGTCACCCGCCTTGTCGAACTCGTCGTCCACAGCGACGATCTGACCCGCGCCACCGGCACCGACGTCCCTCTGGACCGGGCCGCGGTGGCGGCCGTCGTCCGCGTCCTCGCCGACGCCCTGGCGGCGAAGGCCCCGGGCGCGGCCGTGGAGGTGCGCATCCCGCCGTACGCGGCCGTCCAGTGCGTGGAAGGGCCTCGTCACACCCGGGGCACGCCGCCGAACGTGGTGGAAACGGACCCGCTGACGTGGATCCGCCTGGCGACGGGCCGTACGGCCTGGGAGGCGGCGCGGGCGGCGGGCGCGGTCACGGCGAGCGGCGAGCGGGCGGACCTGACCGGGGTCCTCCCGGTGCTGTCCTGACGCGCCGGCTCCCAGGCACGTACCGGCGCGCGGAACCGACGGAAGGGACGCCGCGCTCCGGCGGGTGACGGGCCTCAGTTCCCCAGGGCGCGGGTGAAGTCGCCGCGGGCCACCCGTGCCGCCAGCGGATCGCTCACCAGCGAGCCGTAGCCGGTGGCGGCCCACAGACTGCGCTTCGCGGGGACCTCGAAGTACGGCAGGTCGCGGCCGTCGACCCGCTCGGTCAGCACCTCCGGGGCGCGCCTGGCCTGGACGGCGGCGGTGCACGCGGCGCAGGCGGAGACGCGGAGCTGGTCGCGGCGGCCGAGAGGACGCCATCTGAGGCGGCGGGCGCCGCGGCCGTGCAGGGGGTTGAAGAAGCACAGCGGCAGGGCGGCCCGTGAGCCCTGCAGTGCGTCGCGGCCTTCGAGGACCAGGGCGAGGACGCCCGCCAGATCCGTGCGCCCGCGGGCGGCGTCCAGCACGGTGCCCGCGGCGGCGTACGCGTCGAGGGCGCGCCGGAGGCCGTCCGGGTCGGCGTCGTGCGGGTGGGCCTGCGCCGCTTCGCCGAGGGCGACGACCTCGGATTCCGCACGCCGGCGCAGGTCCGCCTCGTCGGCGGCTGCCGCCGCGGCGAACACCGCCCGGGGGAAGGTGAACGGAGCCGGGCCGCCGGTCGCCCGGCGGCGGCGCACCAGCAGCAGCCCGGCGAGTACGGCCAGCGCGACCGCGGCGGCGGCTATCAGGACGACGGTGCCGGTGCCGGTGCCGTCGTCGCCGTCGGCGGTCTCCGCGGCCTCACCGGCGGGGGGTGTCTCGGCGGCCGGGCTGGGGGTCGGCGTCGGGGTGCGCAAGTCCTCCGTGGCCCGTTCGTAGGCCTCGTCCCCGTTGCCGGCGGCGACGATCTCGATCGCCTTGGCCAGCCGGGTACCGAGGCCGGCGTCGCGCATCTCGTCGAGGTGGAGGACGGCGGACGCGGCCGGTCCCGCCTGGTGCTTGCCGTGCGGCCACTCCCAGCCGTCCAGCGCGTCGGCGTAGTCACCGGTGGTGAGGATGACGGCGTCCCGGTCCAGCCGGTCGTGCACCGCGCCGGCGAGCTGCCGGGAATCGCCGCCGAACGCGTCGCCCGTCGTGAGCGGCACCGCCACCACGTACAGCGGCAGCCCGGTGTCCTCGATCTGCGCGACCAGCTCCCGCTGCCGGGCGGGCGGGAGAGCGGTCTCGTACGCGTCGTCGACGTAGACCGGCGAGCGCCGCAGTGCGTCGGCGATCTCCTCGGCGGCGCTGGGCTGCGCCCCGGCGGGCCCGGCGCCGAGCAGCACGGCGAGGGACCCGGCGAGCAGCGCGAGCAGGACGGCGAGGGGACGGCTGGCGGAGTCAGTGCGGCACACCGGCGTACTCCCGGACCTGGCGGATGAGTGCGGTGATCCCGGTCGCGGCGGCGGCCAGCGGTCCGGGAACGGAGTCGTACGGGACGGGCCCCTGGGCGGTGGGCACCTGGAGCCGCAGTCCGTGCAGCGGTACGAGGGAGTGCCGGCAGGCGGTGCACAGAGGCCCGGGGCCCGGCCCGGCGGCCTCGGGCCCGTGCAGCGGGTTCGTCCCGCAGCAGCGGTAGTCGTTGACGGCATGCGGGCCGCCGTCGAGCGCCGCGTGCCCCGCGCGGGCCAGCACCAGGGCGCAGGCCAGGGCCGCGGGGGCGGCGTCGTGGTCGACGCGCCCGTCCTGCCGTCCGTCCACCGCGAGCAGCGCGGCATCGAGGCAGTCGGCGGCCCGGACGACGCCCGCGGCGCCGTGACCCCCGGGGCGGTCCGTCATGGCCGCGTACCGCTGGGCGAGAGACCGCAGGGCCTCCTGCGCGGCCCGGTGCAGCTCCGCCCGGCCCGGCGCGCGGAAGTCGGCCGGGCCGGGCACGGCCACCGGCGCGGACCTCGGCGACTTGGCCGACCGCTGGGCGGGCAGCGGTACCCACATCGCGGCGCGGCGGTCCCGCCGCACCCGCAACGGGGTGAACGCCGCGACCACCAGGCCGAACAGCGCCAGGGCCAGGATGGCCCCGATGGCCAGACCGGGCCCGAAGTCCGCGCCGAACACCGACGGCAGCGGCTCCGGCTCGTGCTCCTCGTCCTCGTCGTCCGCCGGCAACTGGTACGGGGGCTCTCCGGGCGTGCTGTTCCGCGGCGCCTCCTCCAGCAGGGTCAGCAGCGTGCCGAGCCGCTCGGGGAGCCGCAGGTCGCCGACGTCGGCGTTCACGTCGGCTCTCAGCACGCGACGGGGCAGCTCGAATTCGAGGTAGTCGCTGTCCAGCAGCGTGCCGTAGTTGGCGACGCTGATGTCACCGACGTAGGGATCGGCGACGATGTAGACCCCGTCCTGGCCCACCTGCTTCTGCAGCAGCCGCATCAGCTCCAGTGAATCGCCGCCGGACTCGTCCTCCCGCTGCATGGGCACGATCGCGAGGTAGACCTTGTGGTCGAATGCACGGATGCGGTCGAGCAGGTCGCGGCGTTCCGCGGCGTCCAGGACCCGCTCGCTCTCCGGATCGTCGTAGAGCGGCTCCGCGGCGAGCGCCGTCCCGACCCGCTCCACCCGCAGCCGCAGATCCGCCTTGGTCGGCGTGTGTGCCGCGGACGGACCGGGGGCGGGCCCGGCGTCGGCCGAGGGCGACGAGCCGCCCCCGAACACCTGGCCGGCGACGACCGCGATCACCGCGGCGACCACCACGGCGACGGGGATCTCCGGCCGCCTGCGCAGCCACGCCCACATCAGCGCCGCCCCTCTCCGGACGCGTACGGAAGCCGCCGCAGCCGCCGGACGTGGACACCGATGAGGAGAACGAGCAGCGGCAGCCCGGACAGCGAGATCCCGGTGACGAAGCTCTGGTTCTTCCGGTCGGTGAGCGACACGTCGTCGGCGTCGGGGCTCTCCGGCTCCTCACGGGTGTGGTGGAGCGGCTCGGGCGTGGCCGTCGCCGACTGCCCGTCGGGCCCGCTGCCGTACTTCTCGCGCGCGGCCCGCGCCCGCTCGGCGACGTCGTCGGAGGTCAGCGCTTCGACAAAGAGCTCGAACGACTCGATCGGCCAGGCGTCGAAGGGCAGCTCGAACGTGGTCACGGCCTTGGCGTCCCGCAAGGGGACGTCCACCCCGTACGACGCGGCGTCGATCCACGACATGGCCGCGTCGACGAGCACGTACAGCCCGTCCTCGCCCAGGCGGTCGTGCACGGCGCCGAGCAACTGGTCGGCGAAGACGGGCTCGTTCGGCAGCACGAGCACGTACGTCGGCACGCCGGTGCGCTTCGCCGCCTTCGCGAACTCGCCCGCCGCCGAGCGCGGCACCTCACGGGGGACCTGATCGGAGATGTAGACGGGGTCTTCGCGCAGCCGCTCGGCGAGATACGCGGCCTGTGTCTTCCCGTCCTCCGCGGCGGCCTGCCCGGCGCCGGGCCCCAGCCCGAGTCCCAGCCCGAGTCCCAGCCCGAGCACCAGCACCAGCCCGGCCGTGACCCCGGCCAGCCCCCGCCCTCGACCCCGCACGCCCCCAGCCCTCCCTAACGCTCGGTTTTCCCGACTCTACTTCGCGACTGTGACATGCGCGACGGCACCGATCCGGCCCCGCCCGGGTGCTCCGGCCCCCCTCCCGTCCAGCCGGTGCTGGCCTGATCCCGCACGCCGGGCCGGCGCTCAGGGGTGTGGTCGCCCGGGACCCGATGCCGTGGAGGCGGCGTCGGCACACGGAATGCGTGAACCCCGGTCGTCGAGGAAGTCCGCCGAGATCCACCCCCAGTCGTCCGATCCCGCGATACGGCCGTAGGTCCAGCGGTTGCCGTAGCCGTTGACGACGTGGCACGCGTAGTCGAACTCCATGCCCTGCGACACCCAGGTGACGCTGTCGCAGGCGGTGTACGGACCCTCCTTCATGCGGCCGGAGCCGGTGAAGCCGCCCTGGGTCGTGTCGACGTCGCGATGAGGCCAGTCGGCACACCGCAGTTGCGTGGGGTCGTCCGCCGAGCCCTCGTCCCGTACGAGGGCGAGGACGACGGCGGTCGCGGCGAACGTCGTCGCGGCCAGCCCCAGGGCCAGGGTCTTGCGCGTTGTGCGTCTCCTCCACGGCCCGCCCCCCGGCTGCCGGGCCGGGTGCGGCCCACGGGCCGGACGTGGCCGGTCGGGAGAGGGGGCGCGGTCGGGAGGGCGGTTGTGGCCCGGCGTGGCCGCGGGGTGGACGGCGCGGTTGTGGGCGAGGGCGAGCCGCCCGGCGGTATTCCGGTCCCGCTTGTGCGGCAGCGGACGTGAGTCGGCCCGCAGCGCGGTGTGGAGTTCCCGGTAGAGGCAGTCGAGGTCCAGGACGGGCGGCCCGCCGGGCACGCCCTCGCGGAGCAGCCGGAGCAGCGTGCCCGTGAACGCGGTGTGTTCCTCCCCGGGTTCGGCCAGCGCGGTCGCGTTCTCCCCGGCCGCGGCGAGGACGTAACTCCCCTCGATCTCGGCAGACACCGCCATCTGCTGGTCGGCGTCCATGGCGCCGAGGGCCCGGCCGCCGAAGCAGCAGTCGAGGATCACGACCCGGCGGCCGGCCCTGCTGTCGAGGGTGTACTGCCGGATCCACTCGTACACGAGGCCGGTGTCGGGCCGGTCCGGGAGGGTGCCGGCCAGTCCGAGGTACAACCCGCCCTGCCGGTCGACCAGGCCGTGCCCCGCGTAGTAGACGAAGAGACTGTCGGTGGCCGCCGTCGCTGCGTCGACGAGGGCGTCCGTAGCGGCGGCGGCCGTCGCAGGGGAGGAGACGACGGTGCAGTTTCGCGGCGAAAGTCCCCACGAGTACGGCCCGGTGAGTTCTCCCGCGAGATCCGTCAGGTTGCGGCCGACGGCTGGCAGGTCTTCCAGGTGGGTGTAGCGGTCGGTGCCGATGAGGACGGCCCGGGTGCGGGCCGGGTCCGGGAAGGCGGCCCCCTCGCTCACTGCCCGCCGTCCTCTGGCTGCTGTAACCGGCGTGCGACGTGCGCGATCTCTTCGGGGTCGGCTCCGGTGAGGGTGACTTCCACGGAACCCCGGCGGACAGTCACCCGCGTGGGCACGGAGCGGGTGTTCTGCCAGGCGCCGACCGCGATCGCCAGGGACGTGGCGTTCCAGACGTTGTCTGTGATCAGTTGGAGTACGTCGATCGCCGTGCCCATCTCGCCCGGCCCGGACGGCGCGGATCGCAGGACCAGCCGGGCGGTACGGCGGATTTCCGGCTCGTTCGCCAGCCACGCGTGCAGCGAACGCAGTTCTTCCTCCGCCCGCGCCCCCGCGATGCTGATCTCGATCGGCACTCCAGCCCTCTCAGAGTATCGGATTCCGGCCCCGGCACGTACGTTGCGTATCCCCCGCCTCACAGTCTGTTCGCCGCGGAACGGGGCAGCAAGGGTGCGGGGCGACGGCGTCGTCGTGACGAACGCCCGTGGCGGGCTGCCTGCGTCCTCGGATCAGGAAGTGGGCACCGGGGGCGTTGCGTCCGGTGATGAAGGATGGGGGCATGGAGTTCTTCTGTTACCACCGTGACCGGCCCGGATCCCTGAAGCTGCGCCATGAACTGCGCGAAGAGCACTGGTCCTACATGGACGGGTACGCGGCGGAGATGATCGCCCGCGGCCCCACGATGGCCGGCGACGGCGAGATCCTCACCGGCAGCGTGCACATCCTCGACCTGTCGGACGCGGCCGCCGCCCGCGCGTTCGCCTTCGACGAGCCCGGCTACCAGGCGGGCGCGTACCGCGACGTGCTGCTGCGCCGCTGGCGCAATCTGCTGGGGCGCACGATGTGGGACTTCCCCGGCGGCCGCACCGGCGGCAACCGCTACCTCGTCCTGGGCCTCGGCGAGGGCCCAGGGGCCGACCTCGATCTGCCGCCCGGCCGGGACGAGTTGGTCGCGTACGGCCCGCTGCTGTCGGACGACGGGACGGCCTGGCTGGGCACGGCGGCGCTGGTACGGGCTCCGGACGCGGACGCGGCGCGGGGGGTGCTGACGGCGGGCGCGTACGCGGCGGTGGAGGTGCACGACTGGTACTTCGGCGGCCGGCCGGCCTGATTCCGCCCGCCGCCCGCCTCGCCTGCTGCCTGCCGCCGCGGACTCACGGGTGGGCGGGCCGCGTTGCCCCGTCGGGGCTGGCTTGGCTTTCCGGGTTCTCCGGGGTGTCCGGGTTCTCCGGGCGGTCCGAGCGGCCCGGGCGGTCGGCGAGCTTGAGCCAGACGACGCCCGCGATGATCACGGCGAGCCAGAGGGCCTTGGCGGCGCCGAGGCTCTCGTCGAAGACGACGGGGCTGAGCAGGGCGGCCCCGACGGCCCCGATACCCGCCCACACGGCGTACCCGATGCCCACGTCTATCGTGCGCAGGGCGACGCTCAGCGCGTAGAGCGTCAGAAGGAAGAAGACGACTGCGACGAGTGACCACGAGAGCACGGTGAATCCTTCGCTGCCGCCCACGGCGAGGGCGTAGCCGACTTCGAAGGCGCCGGCGAGGAGGAGGACGAGCCAGGCGCGTGCGCGGTCGCTCGTGGCGGCGACGTCCTGGCCGGCGGTGGCGGTGGCGCCGGTGGCGGTGTCGATGGACATGCGGGTTCCTTTCCGATGCGTCGTACGGGGGCTGCCGGACCGGGCGCTCACGCCGCGCCGCTGAGCTGGAGGCCGACGACTCCGGTGATGACCGCGGCGATGCCGAGCAGCTTGTGCCACCCCAGGCGCTGGCCGAAGAGGACGGCGCCGAGGACGACGATCCCGACGCCTGCCACGGAGGTCCACAGGGCGTAGCCGACGCCGACGTCGAAGGTCAGCAGCGCCCGGCTGAGGAGGTAGGTGGCGACGCCGCCGCTGACCAGCGTGGCGGTCGTCCAGGCCGGCCGGGTGAAGCCCTGGGCCTTGCCGGCGGACAGGGCGACGGCGATCTCGAAGACGACGGCGAGGGCGAGATGGAGCCAGTGCATGTCGGTTGTCCTTCGTATGCTGGAGTGACGGGACGGGTGGTGGGGCCGGATCGGCGAGGCGGTTCCGGACGCCTGGATCGTGACACTTCACACCGGTGTCAACTGCAAGAACAGACGTCGGCGGACAGCCGCGAGGGAGGACTCATGCGCATCGGTGAGCTGGGAGCCGCGGCCGGCGTCAGCACGCGCTCCCTGCGGTACTACGAGGAGAACGGCCTCATCCGCTCCGAGCGCACCCCGGGCGGGTGGCGCGACTTCGACGACTCGATGGTCGAGCGGGTCCTCATGATCCAGCACCTGTTCGCCGCCGGACTGACCAGCGCCACCATCAACGAACTGCTCCCGTGCCTGGAGGCGCCGCCCGAGGAGCGCACGGGCGTGATGGAGAAGCTGCTCGCCCAGGAGGTCGCGCGCCTGGAGGGCAAGCGGCGCGATATCGACCGCGAACTCGACACCCTGCGGGCGCTCCGCAGCGAAACGGCCTTGGCCGGGGAGGCCCCGTAGCCGACGCGTCCGCGTGCGCTGTCCCTGCGCCTGGCCGGCGGCGACGCCCGCGCGCTCGCGCCGGACGTCACGGACCTGCCGTCCGGCCCGACCCCGGGCGGCACCGGCCCCCGCCGGGTCAGGCCAGCATCTCCCGGAGCCAGGCCCTTTCCGCGCGGCTGGTGGCGCGGGCGACGGTGAGCATGCCGCGCCGGTACGGGTCGTCGATGTACGGCGAGCGCGGGCTGACGGCGGTGGTCCGGTCGACGGCCCCGGGGGGAGTCCGGAAGCATGGCACGCATGCCTGCGTGGACGATCCGACCCGAGCCCGTCACGGCCCGGCCATCGACACGGTGATGCGCCAGTACTTCACGGAGACGGGGCGGCTCAGGCCCGGTGCTGTCCGCTTTCGATCCGGTACTGCTCGACGAGCTCCCCGAACCGCTCGGCGTCGCCTTCCCGCAGCGACACCGGCCACCGCTCGCCGACCAGGGCGCGTAGCCGCTCCGTCACCCGCATGGCCTGCTCGTGGGACGCGTACACCCCTGCGACCAGTGCCTCGGGGGCGTCGTCGAGCGTGAGGCTCCAGGGAATCTCGCACGGGGGCGGGTGACCGGGGTCCGGGCACAGCAGGCGCCCGACCGGCCCCTGCAGGGCCAGCGTCTCCTCGACGCCCGCATCGGCGCCCGTATGGACCCGGATCTCGTACACCGCACGCTCGGCGTCTCCCGTCGACGGCACACACCCTCCTCGTACGCTCCCGACGGCCGACCGTAACGGGCGCCGCACGCCACCGCACCGGGTTATATCCCGCCCGGCGGCCCCGCCACCCCCGGGACACCGACCGGTGAGCCCCGGGCCGCGGCCCGCTGTGGCCCGGGGCTCACCGCCGCCCCGGCCGGAGGCCGGACGTGATCCGGGCCACGTTCTCGCCGTTCGGGTGACCGGGCCAACCTGCCTTAGACTCGCATACGTGCCACGTGGTGACGGACGACTCAGCCACGACCTGCTTCCCGGCGAGAAGGGCCCCCAGGACGCCTGCGGCGTCTTCGGCGTCTGGGCCCCGGGCGAGGAGGTCTCCAAGCTCACCTACTTCGGACTGTACGCACTGCAGCACCGGGGACAGGAGTCCGCGGGTATCGCGGTGAGCAACGGTTCGCAGATCCTGGTCTTCAAGGACATGGGCCTGGTCTCGCAGGTCTTCGACGAAACCTCCCTCGGCTCCCTCCAGGGCCACATCGCCGTGGGTCACGCCCGCTACTCGACCACCGGCGCCTCCGTGTGGGAGAACGCGCAGCCCACCTTCCGGGCCACCCCCCACGGGTCGCTCGCGCTCGGTCACAACGGCAATCTCGTCAACACCGCCGAGCTGTCCGAGCTGGTCGCCGCGCTGCCCCCGGACGGCGGGTCGCGCAGCGGCAGGGCGGCGGCGACCAACGACACCGACCTGGTGACCGCGCTGCTCGCGGGGCAGGTCGACGGTGACGGCAAGCCGCTGACCGTGGAGGAGGCGGCGCCGCTGGTGCTGCCGCGGGTCAGGGGTGCGTTCAGCCTCGTCTTCATGGACGAGCAGACGCTCTACGCCGCCCGCGATCCCCAGGGCGTCCGGCCGCTGGTGCTCGGGCGGCTGGAGCGGGGCTGGGTGGTGGCGTCGGAGACCGCCGGGCTGGACATCGTCGGGGCGAGCTTCATCCGCGAGGTGGAGCCCGGCGAGCTGATCGCGATCGACGAGAACGGGCTACGCTCCAGTCGCTTTGCCGAAGCAAAGCCGAAGGGGTGTGTCTTCGAGTACGTGTACCTGGCCCGGCCCGACACCGAGATCGCCGGCCGGAACGTGTACCTCTCCCGCGTCGAGATGGGCCGCCGGCTCGCTGCCGAGGCTCCCGCCGACGCCGATCTCGTGATACCGACGCCCGAGTCCGGCACCCCCGCCGCCATCGGGTACGCGGAGGCCAGCGGCATTCCGTACGGGGCCGGGCTCGTCAAGAACAGCTACGTGGGCCGGACCTTCATCCAGCCCTCCCAGACCATCCGCCAGCTCGGCATCCGGTTGAAGCTCAACCCTCTCAAGGAGGTCATCGCCGGCAAGCGCCTGGTGGTCGTGGACGACTCCATCGTCCGCGGCAACACGCAGCGCGCGCTGGTGCGGATGCTCCGCGAGGCCGGCGCCGCAGAGGTGCACGTGCGCATCTCGGCGCCGCCGATCAAGTGGCCGTGCTTCTTCGGCATCGACTTCCCCACCCGCGCCGAGCTGATCGCCAACGGCCTGTCGGTGGAGGAGATCGGGCAGTCGCTGGGCGCGGACTCGCTCGCGTACATCTCCATCGACGGGATGATCGAGGCCACCGGCATCGCCAAGACCAAGCTCTGCCGCGCCTGCTTCGACGGCGAGTACCCGATGGAGCTGCCCGACCCCGAGCTGCTGGGCAAGCACCTGCTGGAGAGCGAGGTCTCCGGCGGGCACGGCGCCGCCGACCCGCTGCGCCGTCCGTAGGGCCCGTGCAGCGCCCGCTGCCGGACGCCCACGACGCATGACGCACTGAAGACCCCGGAGGACCCCAACGCCATGTCTGGTGCCAGCCAGCCCCCCGACGCCGCTGCCCCCGGCGCAGCCTCCTATGCGGCGGCGGGCGTCGACATCGAGGCCGGTGACCGCGCCGTCGAGCTGATGAAGGAGTGGGTGAAGAAGACCCGGCGGCCCGAGTCGGTCGGTGCGCTCGGCGGCTTCGCCGGCCTCTTCGACGTCTCCGTGCTCAAGCGCTACGAGCGCCCCCTGCTCGCCTCCGCGACCGATGGCGTGGGGACGAAGGTCGCGGTCGCGCAGCGCATGGACGTGCACGACACCATCGGGCACGACCTGGTCGCCATGGTCGTCGACGACCTGGTCGTCACGGGCGCCGAGCCGCTGTTCATGACGGACTACATCTGCGTCGGCAAGGTCGTCCCGGAACGGGTCGCGGCGATCGTCAAGGGCATCGCCGAGGGCTGCGTGCTGGCCGGGTGTGCGCTGGTCGGCGGCGAGACGGCGGAGCACCCCGGGCTGCTGGGCCCCGACGAGTACGACGTGGCCGGCGCCGGCACCGGCGTCGTCGAGGCGGACGCGGTGCTGGGCGCCGATCGCATCCGTACGGGTGACGCGGTCGTCGCGATGTCCTCGTCCGGCCTTCACTCCAACGGGTACTCGCTGGTGCGGCACGTGCTGCTGGACCGCGCCGGCTGGGCGCTGGACCGGGAGGTGCCGGAGTTCGGCCGCACCCTCGGCGAGGAGCTGCTGGAGCCGACGAAGATCTACTCGCTGGACTGTCTCGCGCTGCTGCGCGCCACGGAAGTGCACGCCTTCTCGCACGTCACGGGCGGCGGCCTCGCCAGCAATCTGGCACGGGTCGTGCCGGACGGGCTGGACGCGGTCGTCGACCGGTCGACCTGGGCGCCGGGCGCGGTCTTCGACGTGGTCGGGGAGGCGGGCCGGGTCGAGCGGGCGGAGCTGGAGCGGACGCTGAACATGGGCGTCGGCATGGTGGCCGTGGTGCCGCAGGCGTCGGTGGACGTCACGCTGGCGCTGCTGGCGGACCGCGGGGTCGACGCCTGGGTCGCCGGCGAGGTGCGTGACCGGGATGAGGCGGGGGCGGGTGGTGTCGAGCTTACGGGGGACTATGCCCGCTGAGGCCGCCGCAGGGGGCGCGTACGGCCGGCGCGGCGAGGGACGCGTACGCCGGAGCGTCTACCGGCCCGTATGCCGCCGGCCCCCCGATGCCGGTTGCGGATTTCCGGCAGCAAAAAGGGCCCGTCCGGGGGTGTCCCCCAGCCGAGCTCCGATTTGCTGCCTGCGGCTCAGGCCCCGCGACGCTGCTCCGACGAGCCGGCGGAGTCCTCGCCGTCCTCGTCGTCCTCATCCTCGTACAGCTCCGCGTAGCGTGCGTACAGGTCGTCGTCGGGCGACTCTTCCTCGACTTGCTGCTGTTGCTGTTGACCGTTCGACGGCGGCTTCGCCGTCGATGCGCCCAGCTCTTCGGCAAGGCGTGAGAGGTCAGTCCCACCGCTGCTGTACTTCAGCTGGCGGGCGACCTTCGTCTGCTTGGCCTTGGCCCGGCCGCGCCCCATGGGTCGACCCCCTCAAACGACGGGGCTCGATGGCCCCAGAGTCTGATACGCGTTCATGATCGGATGCGGACCCTCGATGAGAAGGACCGTCCATCGGGGTTCAACGGTACCTGTTTCTGCACCCTGACGGTACGTCGCTGGCAGTACGGGCCCCGCCGCCGATCCCGATGAGGCCCGCGTCCCCGCTGGTCACGACCTGATTCTATCGTCTGACGAGGGGCGACCCGCCGCACGGTGGTGACATGCGTTACGTGACGCCGGTGCTTTGCCAACGTAAACGTGCACACCTGGCTCGCCCGCCCCGGCGTGCGCGGCGCGCGCCGAGAGGCGGGCGAGGGTGTGCGCGGCGCTCAGCCGCGGCGCCCGGCCTCCGCCATGCGCTGCTCCGCGATCCGGTCCGCCGCCACCGCCGGGGGTACGCCGTCGGACGCCGCCCGGTGGAATATCTCCACCGTCGTGTCGAAGATCCGGGCGGCCTTCGCCCGCGCCCGGTCCATGTCGAAGCCGTGCAGCTCGTCGGCGACCTGGATGACGCCGCCGGCGTTGACCACGTAGTCCGGCGCGTAGAGGATGCCGCGGTCGGCCAGGTCCTTCTCGACGCCCGGGTGCGCGAGCTGGTTGTTCGCCGCGCCGCAGACGGCCTTCGCGGCCAGCACCGGCACCGTGTCGTCGCTGAGCGCCCCGCCCAGCGCACACGGCGCGTACACGTCCAGCGGCTCGCGGATCAGTGCGTCCGTGTCCGCGACGACCGTCACGCCGGGGTGCGCGGCCCGTACCCGCTCGACCGCCTCCGCCCGCACGTCGGTGATCACCACCTCCGCGCCTTCCCCGGCCAGATGGTCCACGAGGATGTGCCCCACCTTGCCGACTCCCGCGATGCCGACCCGCCGCCCGCGCAGCGACGGCGTGCCCCACAGATGCTCGGCCACCGCACGCATGCCCTGGTAGACGCCGAACGACGTCAGCACCGAGGAGTCGCCGCAGCCGCCGTGCGAAGGCGAGCGGCCCGTGGTCCAGCGGTTCGTACGGGCGATGACGTCCATGTCCTCGACGTACGTGCCGACGTCGCACGCGGTGACGTAGCGCCCGCCGAGCGAGGCGACGAAGCGACCGTAGGCCAGCAGCAGTTCCTCGGTCTTCGTCTTCTCGGGGTCTCCGATGATCACGGCCTTGCCGCCGCCGTGGTCGAGCCCGGCCATCGCGTTCTTGTACGACATGCCGCGAGAGAGGTTCAGCGCGTCCAGGACCGCGGCCTGCTCCGGGTCGTCGGAGGAGGCGTAGGAGTGGAAGCGGGTGCCGCCGAGGGCCGGGCCCAGGGCGGTGGAGTGGATCGCGATGACCGCCTTGAGGCCGGTCTCACGGTCCTGGCAGAGGACAACCTGTTCATGTCCGCCCTGGTCGGAGCGGAAGAGTGTGGAGAGAACGTCGGTCACGGTGGTGACTCCGGTTTGGTCGCGGGCTGCTGCCCTCCAGGGGTGGGGAGGGCAGGTAGTGGCTCAAGCGTAGAGCGGCGCCCGCCTCTCGGACCCCCGGCGGGGTCTCGGGTCCCCAGGAGGCGTCCCCCCGGAGGACTCAGCACCATAGTCTGCGGGAGACTCGGATACGTACGTGGGAGAGGGGAGAGGGCGTGGCCGTGGTGTCGTCACTGGTGATCCCGTACGCGACATACTTGCGCGTGTACGAGCCGCTGGCAGCCTTCCCCGAGCCCGAACGCACCCACTGGTACCGCTACGCCGCCCGCGAGGCGGCCCCCACCAGCCAGGACGAGCTGCTCCGGGCGCTGGCCGGACTGGCCGGCACCCCGCCGACGGCGGCCCCCGCGCACGAGAGCGGTGACGCCTTCGTCGCCGACGTGGACGGCGTGACGTGCGTCTGCCCGTGGCGCACCCGGCTGCGGAGCTGGCTGGCCCTGGACGAGCTGGTCGAGGAGTTGCCGCAGCCGGTGCTGGAGGCGGCGCTGCCGGAGGTCGTACGGGAACAGGCGCTCGCCGATCACGAGCGCTGGCGGCTGGACAATCCGGACGCCCGGCCGTGGATCAGGTCCGCGGTGTGGACGGTCCCGATGCGCTGGTTCGTGCTCTTCTCCGACGAGGAGAGGGAGTACGAGACGGGCCCGCGGCCCCTGCTGCGTTACCGCACGCCGATGGTGCAGGCCCGGCGCCGGGTCGCGCGCGGGCTGAAGGCGCTGCGCGACACGGTGGGGCAGGCGCCGCTCGTCGAGGGCCTGGTGGACGTCGGAAAGTGGCTGGAAGAGTTCCATCCGCGCTCGCTGGTGGAGCTGGACTACGGCGGGCTCGTCCACGTCCTGTCCCGGGAGCATCTGGCGGAGGACCGGTCCGCGGCGGAGGTCGCGGAGGGCCTCGCGGCGCTGGCGGCGGGGGACGAGGAGCGGGCCGGGCGCGCGTATCAGCGGCTGACGGACCGCTGGGGCGTCGTGCGCGAGCGGCAGTTCGCCAGCTAGCGCTTACGCGCGGGGCGGCCGGTGCCCGTGGGACGGGTGAGGCGGCGGGGGTCCTGGCGGCGGCTGAGCAAGCGCTCACTAGTGCGACGAACAAATCCGGACTAGTGTCCCGCCATGCCCCGGCACGGAAGGGGCCGTTCGGTCCCTGTCACCGGGGACCTTTGGTCCCGGACGAAGGTCCCGAACCAGGCTATTTGGTCAAGCGTGATGGAAAGCACGTACCCGGGTCTTGCCGTCACCGCATAGCCTGGGTGACGATATAGGGCAAGGAGTCCAGATGAGGTATGTTCCGTCCAACTTGGGGTGGAATGCCGAGCATTGATCCTTTCGTGGAGACCTTGTGGCCCCTGGTGGTGCTGTGACTGATCGTCACGACGGTGTGACTGTCCGCTATGGCACGGTCCAGCGGGATCCGTCGAGGTTGAACACCTCAGAGGGCAATTCCATCGGTTTGGCCGACGCCGCTGGACAGATGGTGTAGTTGTAGTGCCGAGGACAAGCCGTTCGTCCTATTACCGACTCGACCCCCGTCGGCCATATCGGTCAACGAGGGTCAAGGTGCAGAATTTAGAGGAAAGAACCGAGAAGGTTCGGTTCTCCCGAGGAGGCCGCTCATGACCGCTCGCACCCCTGACGCCGAGCCGCTGCTGACCCCCGCCGAGGTAGCCACGATGTTCCGCGTTGACCCGAAGACGGTCACGCGCTGGGCGAAGGCCGGCAAGCTCACGTCGATCCGCACGCTCGGCGGGCATCGCCGCTACCGCGAGGCGGAGGTCCGCGCACTGCTGGCGGGCATTCCGCAGCAGCGCAGCGAGGCCTGACCACCCGCGTCGCCGGGGCCGGCCGGGACCCCCTAGCCCGGCTCACGCCCTTCGAACCACACGCGACGCAGCAACGTCGATCGCGCTGGACTCCGCCGGGTCCAGCGCGATGTGCCGCGCGGCCCCCGGCGGCCGCCCCTCCCCGGGGCGGCCACCGGGGGCCGTACGCGTACCCGGCGTCCGGAAGTGTCGGTGCCCGTCCGGGCATGGGTGCAATGGCATATACAAAATTGACCTGACCTAAGGGGGGCGTAAATCCGCCTCTTTCGAAACTGGATGAGTGATCCCCGTCACAGCCAAGTCGGCTTGCGGCCCTGGCGACCGCTACGATAATGACCCCCCGTCAACTCCGGTCCTAGCCCGGGAGCGTTGCCCCGTCCTGCTCCGTCGTGTCGTTCTCCTCCGCTCCGTCGGGCGGCGCGGACTCCATCGCCAGCCGCAGCAGCCGGCTGCACACAGCACAGTGGGGGGTGAGGTGCCCGTACGACGACGCGGCGGACAGATGGGCGCGCAGAAGGGCCTTCGTCTCGTGTCGCACGGTGGTCGTCATAGCCCTTGAGTACCCAGTGCCCGGACGCCCGTCAAGGAAACGAGCAGCCGGTCTAGACCGCGTACCAGGGCGGATGTGACGGAACGAGATCCGTGGGGCGGAAGGGGACCGCAGACACAGGCGGCCCCGGCCGAAAACGCGGCCGGGGCCAGAAGAAGCGCGATACTGCGGAAAATGTGCGGTCCTGACGGGATTTGAACCCGCGGCCTCCACCTTGACAGGGTGGCGAGCACTCCAAACTGCTCCACAGGACCTTGCGTGCGCGACGCGCGTGCCCGACTCTACAGCAGCTCAGGCCCCCGGTCGAACCGGATCCCGCGCCGCGCGCGGGGTCACCGCCCCGGTGGCACCAGCGCGTCGACCGCCTTCACGATCCGCTTGTCGGAGATCGGATACGCCGTCCCCAGCGCGTGCGCGAAGTAGCTGACCCGCAGCTCCTCGATCATCCACCGCACGTCCAGCACCGGCCGGGGCACCGGCCGCCCGCGCGGCTGCTGCTCCAGCAGCCACGCGTACTCGTCCTGCATCTCCTTGACCTTCGCCATCCGCGCCCGGTCCCGCTCCGCGTGGGTCGGGAGCTGCTGCAGCCGGCGGTCCGCCGCGACCAGGTACCGCAGCAGGTCCGGCAGCTTGCCCGCGCCGTGTTCGGTGACGAAGCCGGGCTTGATGAGCCAGGCCAACTGCTCGCGTACGTCCGCCGCGGACTCGGCCAGGACGGGGCTCTTGACCGTTCGCAGCCGCCCCTCGCAGGCGTGCCAGGCCGCCAGCACCTCCTGCACCTGCCGGATGGTCTGCATCGTGGCGTCCACGATGTCGGCCCGTACGGAGTCGAAGAGCTTACGGAAGCCCTCCTCGTCCCACGCGGGCCCGCCGCGGGCGGCGATGAGCCGGTCCGCGGAGGCGGTGACGCAGTCCTCGAAGAGGGCCTGGACGCCCCCGTGAGGGGTGCGGGAGAGCGCCAGCTTCGCCTGGTTGGACAGCGTGCTGTTGGCGAACTTGGCGGGGTTGGAGGGCAGTTGGAGCAGGATCAGGCGACGGGTACCGGCCCACATGGCGGCGGCCTGCTCCGCCTCCGTGTCGTACAGCCGCACGGCGACGGTCTCGCCCTCGTCCACCAGGGCCGGGTACGCCTTGACGGTGTTCCCGCCGAACGGGGTATCCCCTGCTCGACGAGCGGAGCCGAGACCTCGGGGAACGGTCTCGAAGGTGCGGGGGAGGGAACCGATGGTCCACGAGGTGAGACCGGTGCGGCGGTCGAGCGCGGGCCCGCCGCCGTCGCTCTTCGCGCCGGCCCCGCGGGCGCCCTTCCTGCCGCCCTCCCCGGCGCCTGACGCCTCGTCGAACGCACGCGTGATCGCCGCCTGCGTCCGGGGCTTCAGCTTCAGCCGCAGCTCCTCCAGGTCCTTCGACTCGGCCAGTTGCCGCCGCCGCTCGTCGGTCACGCGGAACGTGACCTTCAGATGCTCCGGCACCTTGCCCCAGTCGAAGTCCTCCGCCGCGACCGGCACCCCCACCATCCGCTGCAACTCCCGCGCCAGCGCCGTCGTCAGCGGCTCCTGCACCGGCACGGCGCGCTCCAGGAACGCCTTGGCGTAGTTCGGCGCCGGCACGTAGTTGCGCCGGATCGGCTTCGGCAGCGAGCGGATCAGCTCGGTCACCACGTCCTCGCGCAGCCCCGCGATCTGCCAGTCGAAGCCGTCCGGGACCACCTGGTTGAGGATCTGCAGCGGAACGTGGACGGTGACGCCGTCCGCGTCCGTGCCCGGCTCGAACTGGTACGTCACCCGCAGCTTCAGCTTCCCCTGCCGCCAGGAATCGGGATAGTCGTCCTTGGTGACGCCCTCCGCCTGCTCGTTGATGAGCATCGACTTCTCGAAGTTGAGCAGCTCCGGTTCCTCGCGCTGCTTCTTCTTCCACCAGGAGTCGAAGTGCGCCCCGGACACGACGTCTTCGGGCACACGCTGGTCGTAGAAGGCGAAAAGGGTCTCGTCGTCCACGAGGATGTCGCGGCGGCGCGCCCGGTGCTCCAGCTCCTCGACCTCGGTGAGGAGGCGCCGGTTGGCGGCGAAGAACTTGTGGTGCGTACGCCAGTCGCCCTCGACGAGCGCGTGCCGGATGAACAACTCGCGGCACGTCTCCGGGTCGATACGGCCGTAGTTGACCGGGCGCCGCGCCACCAGCGGCACCCCGTAGAGGGTGACGCGCTCGTACGCCATCACCGCGGCCCGGTCCTTCTCCCAGTGCGGCTCGCTGTACGTGCGCTTGACCAGGTGCTGCGCCAGCGGCTCGACCCATTCGGGCTCGACCTTCGCGTTGACCCGCGCCCACAGCCGGGAGGTCTCGACCAGCTCGGCGGACATGATCCAGCGCGGCGGCTTCTTGAAGAGCGCGGAGCCGGGGAAGACGGCGAACTTCGCGCTGCGCGCACCCAGATACTCGTTCTTCGCCGCCCCTTCTCTCCCGCCCTCCCCCTCGGCGTTCTTCAGCCCGATGTGGCTGAGGAGCCCGGCGAGAAGGGACTGGTGGACGAGATCGCGAGCCGCGTCCCGGTCCGCCGCGTGGATGCCCATGCTCCGGGCGATCGTGCGCAGTTGGGAGTAGATGTCCTGCCACTCGCGTATGCGCAGGTAGTTGAGGAACTCACGCTTGCACATGCGGCGGAACGCGGACGAGGACAGCGCCTTCTGCTGCTCGCGCACGTACGTCCACAGGTTGAGGAACGTCACGAAGTCGCTGGACTCGTCGCGGAAGCGGGCGTGATGCTGGTCCGCCTGCTGCTGCTTGTCGGCGGGGCGCTCGCGCGGGTCCTGGATGGACAGGGCGGAGGCGATGACCATGACCTCGCGTACGCAGCCGTTGCGCTCGGCCTCCAGCACCATGCGGGCCAGCCGCGGGTCGACGGGCAACTGGGCAAGCTTGCGACCGGTCTCGGTGAGGCGCTTCTTCGGGTCTTTCCGGTCGGTATCCAGCGCGTGCAGCTCCTCCAGGAGCTGGACGCCCGCCTTGATGTTGCGGCTGTCCGGCGGGTCGATGAAGGGGAACTTCTCGATGTCGCCGAGGCCGGCCGCGGTCATCTGGAGGATGACGGACGCCAGGTTCGTACGGAGGATCTCGGCGTCGGTGAACTCCGGCCGCGCGAAGAAGTCCTCCTCCGAGTACAGCCGGATGCAGATGCCGTCGGCGAGCCGGCCGCAGCGGCCCTTGCGCTGGTTGGCGCTGGCCTGCGAGATGGGCTCGATGGGCAGGCGCTGGACCTTGGTGCGGTGGCTGTAGCGGGAGATGCGGGCGAAGCCGGTGTCGATGACGTACCGGATACCGGGAACGGTCAGCGACGTCTCGGCGACGTTCGTGGCCAGCACGACCCGTCTGGCCGGTCGTCCCCGCGGGCCGGGCCGCTGGAAAACACGGTGCTGCTCGGCGTGCGAGAGGCGGGCGTAGAGCGGGAGGACCTCGGTGTCGCGGAGCTTCTGCTTGGCCAGCGCGTCCGCGGTGTCGCGGATCTCGCGCTCGCCGGACAGGAAGACGAGGATGTCGCCGGAGCCGTCGCCCTCGGCCTGCAGCTCGTCGACCGCGTCGCAGATGGCGGTGATCTGGTCCCGGTCCGCGTCCTCGCCGCCCTCGTCGAGGAGCGGGCGGTAGCGCACCTCCACCGGGTACGTACGCCCGCTGACCTCGACGATCGGCGCGTCGCCGAAGTGCCGGGAGAAGCGCTCCGGGTCGATGGTCGCGGAGGTGATGACGACCTTGAGGTCGGGGCGGCGGGGGAGGAGGCGGGCCAGGTAGCCGAGGAGGAAGTCGATGTTCAGACTGCGCTCGTGCGCCTCGTCGATGATGATCGTGTCGTACTGGCGCAGCTCGCGGTCCGTCTGGATCTCGGCGAGCAGGATGCCGTCGGTCATGAGCTTGACGAGCGTGTCGCCGCCGACCTGGTCGGTGAACCGGACCTTCCACCCCACGGCCTCGCCGAGCGGGGTGTGCAGCTCCTCGGCGACGCGCTCGGCCACCGTGCGGGCCGCGATACGGCGGGGCTGTGTATGGCCGATGAGACCCCGGACACCCCGCCCCAGCTCCAGGCAGATCTTGGGGATCTGGGTCGTCTTGCCGGACCCGGTCTCACCCGCGACGATCACCACCTGGTGGTCGCGTATGGCCGCGAGGATGTCGTCCTTCTTCTGGCTGACCGGCAGCTCTTGCGGATACGACACGGGGGGCACCGCGGCGCGCCGGCGCTCGGCGGTCAGCTCCGCGGCGTCGACAGCGGCGGCGATCTCCGCGAGCACGGCGGCCCGCGCCTCCGGCTTGCGGACGCGACGGGCGCCGTCGAGGCGGCGGCCGAGCCGCTGCTCGTCGCGGAGCGTGAGGGCGGAGAGGCGGGCGCCGAGATCGGCGAAGCTGGGGGCGGCGGAAGTGGACATACGGAGTCAAGGGTCTCACCTGGGCGGGGGCGGCGGCGAACTATTTCGGCGGGGGTTTCGAGTGGGGCGAAAGGATCACATCCCACTCATCCGGATGATCCGTGACGAAGGCGGCGAGCCGGCGAGGGGGCGGCGCGGGACGAGGCTGCGGGGTCCCGCGGCCCGGGAGGGCGTCTCCTGCCCGCCGCCGGGACCCTCCCGCCGTGATCTCGTGGGCGCATGCCACGGGTGAGTCCCCCTGCGGTTGGGGCATCACCTGCGCTGCACGCAACGCCTACCAGAAGGCATGACGGCTCCTGCCGAAGCTGGCTTGTCCGGCGCCGGGCCGGCTGGACATGCCTCGTGCCGGGGCGTGACGAGGCAGCCGTCGCTGCAGCAACAGGTCCGAAGCGTCCTCGACGAACTCGTCGGCACCGGGGCCGAAACCGGCCTGCAGGTGGCTGTCCACCACCACGGCGATCTCGTCGTCGACGCCGTCGCGGGTGCCGCCGACGCCCGGACCGGCGGAGGCGGCAGCTACCTCTACGCCGACACCGCCACGAACACCTCCTTCGCCCTGACCACAACGCGCCTCACCCCCCACTTCACCCCGCCCAACGCCTCGCGACCCTCACCACAACCCGGACCACCCCCACACCTGAGGTTGCTCCGAGCCCAGCAGGAGAGCGCCCGCCCCACCGGCCCTCGGCCGCAAGCTCTCCCGAAGGCCCGCTGGCGTACAAGCGCATGAAAAAGCCCCCTCCGAAGAGGGGGCGTCACGTGGCTGGGGCCGGGGTCGAACCGGCGACCTTCCGCTTTTCAGGCGGACGCTCGTACCAACTGAGCTACCCAGCCCGACGGCCGGGGACCGGGGTCCCCAGTCGGGTGGCCCTCAGGCGGTGCCCGAGGGTGGCGGTCCTGACGGGATTTGAACCCGCGGCCTCCACCTTGACAGGGTGGCGAGCACTCCAAACTGCTCCACAGGACCAGGCTTGCGCGAGCTCTAGTCTCGCACAGAGTGATGCGCGATCCCTACCGGGATTCTCCGTCGTCGGCTACGGGCCGTGACGTCGCTGGATCAGCGTAGCAGAACCCCGGCCGGGTCCCCTAAACGCAGCGGCGGGGTCCTACAGCCCGAAGAGGCGGGCCGCGTTGTCGTGGCAGACCGCGCGGATCCAGTCCTCGTCCTGGTCCTGGGTCGTCAGCGCGTCAAGGGCGTCCGCGTACGTGTACGGGGTGTTCGGGAAGTCCGTGCCCAGGAGGATGCGGTCCCGCAGGGCGGACAGGCGGGGGCGGGCGTGGGGCGGGAAGGGGGCGGCGGATTCGGCGAAGGCGGTGAACGCCATCGTCGTGTCGAGCATGACGTGTTCGTGGCGCTCGGCCAGCGTCAGGAAGTCCTCGTACTCGGGCATCCCCAGGTGCGCCACGACCAGCCGGAGCCGCGGGTGCCGCTTCAGCAGCGCCGCGATCGGTGCCGGGCCGGTGTAGGGGCCCGGGACGGGGCCGGAGCCGCAGTGGGTGACGACGGGGAGGGCTGCGTCGGCGAGGAGGGACCAGACCTCGTCGAGGACGGGGTCGTTCGGGTCGTACGCGCCGACCTGGAGGTGGCACTTGAACACCCGCGCCCCCTGCTCCACCGCCCGCCGTACGTCGTCCGCCGCGCCCGGTTCCGCGAAGAACGTCGCCGTGTGCAGGCAGTCCGGCGTACGGGCGGCGAAGCCGGCGGACCAGTCGTTGAGCCACCGCGCCATGCCCGGCTTGTGCGGGTAGAGCATCGACGTGAACGCGCGCACTCCGAAGCCGCGCAGCAGCGCCACCCGCTCGGCCTCCTCCTGCCGGTACACGATCGGCCACGGGCGCCCGACCAGCGGGCCGGCGGCGTCGAAGTACGCCCAGACCTTCGCCAGCACCCGCTGCGGCATGAAGTGGGTGTGCACGTCGATCAGGTGAGCGAGACCGAGCGTGCGGCGGAACGCCGCCACCCGGTCCTGCTCGGTATCTATGCTGGTCAAAGGGGTCGTCTCCCGTTCTGCTCCCGGGGCTGCCAACGTGCCTCCCGCCGATCGTCCACCAGGCGGGCGGTCGTCCGTAAGGCGCACCGGGGAGGAGAGATCAACGACTCAACCCGCCTCACCCGGGCCGGCCGGCCTTCTGCGCCCGCCTCGCCCGGGCAGGGAAGAAAGCCGCAAAGCGCCGTACTTTCCCCTCTGAAGCATAAAATGTGGACAATGCGTGCGGATGAGGTCCTTTCCGGGCTGGGTACGGGCGTCTGGCGCTGGGCGACGGACACCGACCGGGTGATGCTGGATGCGCAGGCCGCCCGGCTGCTCGGGCTGCCGCCCGTGGAGGCCACCGTCCATGCCTCCGCGGTACGCGCCCGGCTGCACGGCGTCGACTACATCGAGCTCAACGGCATCCTCGACCTCGCCCTCGCCGAGGGCACCCTCGCCGAGGGCCGGCTGCGCGTCACCGACGTCCAGGGCGACGTCGTACGGGTGGTGCGCTGCCGGATGCACGCCCTGGGGTCGACGCCGGGGGAGCAGACCGACATCGTCGGGACCGTCCAGGAGGTCATCGACGCGCCCGCGGGGCCCGGCGACAGGCCGCCGGGGGACAGCGACTGGCGGCTGTCGCGCGAGGCGTTTCTGCTCTCCGCGGGCCGCGCGCTCGCCGAGGCGCGCTCCACCGACCAGGTGCTGCGGGTGACGGCGTCGCTGTCGTTGCCGGGATTCTCGCCCGACGGCATGGCGGTCTTCGCGCTGGAGGGCGACGACCTGGTGCTCATCGGCCACCAGGGATACCGCGAGGAGGACATCGAGCCCCTCCGCAGCAACCCGAAGGACGCCGCCCTGCCCGCCTCGGAGGCCGTGCGCGAGGGCCGCGCCGTGTACATCTCCAGCCCCGAGGAGTACGCGCGCCTGTATCCCGAGGCGTGGCGGCGCGCCCCGTCCGCCATGCGCCGGTCGTGGGCGTTCCTGCCGCTGATGGCGGACGGCCGGGCGGTCGGGGCGTGGATGGCGGCGTTCGGCGACCCGGTGTCGTTCACGCCGGACGAGCGCTCGGTGCTGACGACGGTGGCGCGGATGCTGGGGCAGGCGCTGTCGGACGTGCACGTGCACGAGTCCGAGCGGGAGCTGGCGGAGGGGCTGCAGCGCAGCATGCTGCCGGCGGTCGCGCGCGTCCCCGGCTTCGAGGTGGCGGCGCGGTACGTCCCCTCCGGCGGCGGACTGCAGATCGGCGGCGACTGGTACGACGTCTTCGCGCTCTCCTCCGGGCAGACGGCCGTGGTCATCGGCGACGTACAGGGACACGACGTACGGGCCGCGGGGCTGATGAGCCAGTTGCGCATCGCCATCCGCGCGTACGCCTCGGAGGGCCACCGCCCCGACGCCGTGCTCACCCGCGCCTCCGCCTTCCTCAGCCGGCTCAACGAGCGGCAGTTCGACGACCCCGCCGACGCCCGCTTCGCCACCTGCCTGTACCTCCAGGCCGACCCGGCGACCGGCACGATGACCGTGGCCCGCGCCGGCCACCTGGACCCGGCGGTGGCGCTGCCCGACGGCACGATGGTCATCCACCCCAGCGACGGCGGCGTGCCGCTGGGCATCGAGGACGACCCGGTGTACCCGCTCTCCGAGCACAAGATCGACCCGGACGAGACGATGCTCCTGTGCACCGACGGCCTGGTGGAGTCCGGTGGACACGACCTGTACAGCGGGCAGGCCCGGCTCGGCGCCGCGTTCGCGGCGACGCTCGGCGCGGGGCTGGAGACGGTGGCGGACGCGATCGTGGACACGGTCGCGGGACCCGGTTCGTACGCCACCCGCGGGCCGCACTCCGGGCGCACCCAGGACGACATCGCGTTCGTCCTGCTGCGCACCGCGGGCGCGACGCGGCTGGCGCACCCGGAGTCGGAGCGGCACATGTACCTGGCCGTGCCGCAGTCCGAGCAGGAGCGCATCTCCGACGCCCGGCACCAACTGCGCGGCCTGCTCTACGACTGGGCGACGGCCGACCAGATCGACGCGGCGGAGCTGGCGCTCTCGGAGATGATCGCGAACGTCATGATGCACACGGACAGCACCGCCAGCGTTCTGGCGGACCTGACGGGGCCGCCGGGGCGGCGCGTGCTGCGGATGACGATCGCCGACGCCGACGGCAACCTCCCGCACCGCCGGCACCCGGGTGAGATGGCGTCGTCGGGCCGCGGGGTGCTGCTGCTGCAGGCGCTGTGCGACGGCTGGGGTGTGGAGCCGCGCGGGGACGGCAAGGCGATCTGGGCCGAGTTCCGCGAGCACGAGGAGCAGTGAGCGGTACGGCGGGTAACAGCCGCATGCACGGCAGTAGTTGTCGTCGCTGAACAAAAAGCCTTCCTGAACAACTCCGCTGCCACCCCTCTGACCTGCGCTCTCGCCCGCGCCACCCGCGCGCCCGCGTAACGGAGGGAACCATTTCGTGGCGGTTGGCGGATTATTGGGTGACGGAGGGGTGAGGGGCGCCAGTGACTCCTGACCCCTTGAGGCACAGGGAGGGGTTCAGTGCGCAGACACATCAAGAGGGCGGGAACCGCCGCCTTAGCGGCCGCGGCGGCGACGGCGCTCACGGCGGGCCTCACGGCCGCGCCGGCGGCGTCCGCCACACCGGCGGCCGGAGCGGCCGGGGGAGCCGGGGGGAACGGCCAGACAGCGTACGCGAAGCAGAGCGGCACCTGGGTGACGCTCATCACCGGCGACCGGGTACGGGTCGACGCCGACGGCAAGGCCGTGGCGATCCGCCGCGGGCAGGGCCGCGCGGAGATACCCATACGCACCTTCGAGTCGAAGGGCCACACGTACGTCATACCGCGCGACGCCACCGCGGTCGTCGCCGACGGCACGCTGGACCGCCGCCTGTTCGACGTCACGCTCCAGGCCCGCCCCGAGTACGTACGCCAGCAGCGCGCCGGCCTGAAGCTCATCGTCGACTACCGGGGCGAGAGCCCCGCGGCGCGGGACCGGCTGCACGCCGCCGACGGCACCGATGTCGAGCACCGCTTCCCGCGGCTCAACGCCGAGGCCGTCACCACCGCCAAGGGTGAGGCCGCCGCCGTCTGGAAGGCGCTGACGCGCACCGGGAGCGGCGAGAGCGCCGCCGAGCCGCTGGCCGCCGAGTCCGGCGTCAAGCGCGTCTGGCTGGACGGCGTGCGCCGCGCCAGCCTGGACGTCAGCGTGCCGCAGATCGGCGCCCCGGGCGCCTGGGACGCCGGCTACAAGGGCGACGGCGTGAAGATCGCCGTCCTCGACACCGGCGTCGACGAGACCCACCCGGACCTCGCCGGACAGGTCGTCGCCACCGAGAACTTCACCCCCGCCGCGGACGCCGAGGACCGCTACGGCCACGGCACCCACGTCGCCTCCATCGCGGCCGGCACGGGCGCGAAGTCGGACGGCAAATTCACCGGCGTCGCGCCGGACGCCGAGCTGCTCGCGGGCAAGGTGCTCGACGACGACGGCTACGGCGACGACTCCGGCATCCTGGCGGGCTTCGAGTGGGCCGTCGAGCAGGACGCCGACATCGTCAACCTCAGCCTCGGCGGCGGCGACACCCCCGAGGTCGACCCGCTGGAGGAGGCCGTCAACCGGATCTCCGCCGAGGAGGGCGTGCTCTTCGCGGTGGCCGCCGGCAACGAGGGCTCGGGCAGCCACACCATCTCCTCGCCCGGCTCCGCCGACGCCGCGCTCACCGTGGGCGCGGTCGGCCCGAACGGCGGGCTGGCGGGCTTCTCGTCCCGCGGCCCGCGGATCGGCGACAGCGCGGTCAAGCCCGACGTCACCGCCCCCGGCGTGGCGATCACCGCGGCCGCCGCGCCCGGCAGCGTCATCGACCAGGAGGTCGGCCAGAACCCCGAGGGCTATCTGACGATCGACGGTACGTCCATGGCGACACCGCACGTCGCGGGCGCCGCCGCGCTCCTCAAGCAGCAGCACCCCGACTGGACCGGCGAGCAGCTCAAGGCAGCGCTGTCGGCGTCCGCCAAGCCCGCCGCCAAGCGCGGCGCGTTCGGCCAGGGCGCCGGGCTCATCGCCTCGGACCAGGCCGTCGGGCAGGCGGTGGTGAGCGAGCCGGCGTCGCTGAGCTTCGGCAGGCAGGAGTGGCCGCACCAGGACGACGAGCCGGTGACGAAGGCGATCACGTACCGGAACCTGGGCACCGAGGACGTGACGCTGTCGCTGTCGGCGTCCACCGTGCAGCCCGGCGGCGGCGCCGCCCCCGCGGGGACCTACAGCCTGGGCGCCGAGGAGGTCACGGTCCCGGCCGGCGGCACCGCCGAGGTGCCGGTGACCGTGGACACCCGCCTCGGCGGGGACCTCGACGGCGCGTACTCGGTGTACGTGACGGCGACCGGCGGCGGCCAGCGTGTCGTCACCCCGGGCGGCGTGGAGCGCGAGGGCGAGGCGTACGACGTCACCCTGAAGTTCCTCGGCCGCGACGGGCAGCCGACCACGGACGGCGAAGGCTTCCTGACCGGCATGGAGCAGAGCAACTGGGACATCTGGGAGGCGGTCGAGGGCCAAGAGACCTTCACCGTGCGCGTGCCGAAGGGCCGTTACCTGGTCAGCGGCGACGTCGCGGCGTACGACGGTGACGAGCTGACCGCGTACGACTGGATCAACCAGCCGCGCCTCGACGTCACCGGGGACACGACCGTCACCCTGGACGCCGGGACCGCGAAGCCGGTCGACATCAGCGTGCCGGACGAGGCCGCCGTGCGGACGAACCTCGACCTCGGCTTGGAGGTCATCGCGGCCGACGTGGGCATCGGGCTGTTCACCTCCGTCGACGGCGACGCCGACACCCGCACCGCGCACCTCGGCCCGGCGGCCCCCACCGGTGAGCTGTACCAGCAGGTGCAGGCGTACTTCACCGGCGAGGGGCGCACCGAGTACCAGACCGTCTACAGCAACGCCAACCGCACCACCGCCTGGACCGGTATCAAGCGGGCCACCCCGCAGAGCGAGCTGGCGAAGCTCGACCTCACCCTCGGCTCCTCGGCGGAGGGCCGGCAGGGCTTCCTGTGGGCGGTTCCGTTCATCGCCGGCGGCACGGGCGCCACGGCGACCGCGCGGGACGTGCCCTACACGGGCACGCTGTACGTGCGCGGTGTCGACCGCATCGGCTGGGAGCTGGAGTACTGGCAGCTCGGTGACGAGTGGGAGGACATCGCGTACAGCACGGAGGCGCGCACCTACGCCGGCGGCGGCACGTACAAGGAGTCGTTCAACGCCGCCGTGGTCGGCCCGATCCTCACCAAGGACCTCGGCGTCCACCGCGAGGGCAACACGATCGACGCCCTGATCCCCGTCTATCTCGACGACCCCGCCCACTACGGCTACTCGCTGTACGAGAACGCCGACACCTCGCTGTACCGCAACGGCGAGAAGCTGGCGTCGGTGAACGACCTCCCGATCGGCGCGCGGTTCACCGTGCCGGCCGGCAGCGCCGACTACAAGCTCACCACCTCCTCCACCCGCCCGGCCACGGTCGCGCGGACGTCCACGAAGGTGACCGCCACCTGGGCCTTCTCCTCCGCCAGGACCGACAGCGTGAAGAAGCTGCCGATCTCCGTGGTGCGCTTCTCGCCGACGCTGTCGGCGGCGAGCAGTTCCAACGCGGGGGCGACGAAGAAGGTGCCGGTCAAGGTGCTGGGCTCGGCGGCGGGCAGCAACCTCAAGTCGCTGACCGTGTGGGTCTCCACCGACCGGGGCGGGACCTGGGAGAAGCTGCCGGTGCGGGACGGCAGGGTCACCGTGGTCAACCCGGCCGCGGGCAAGACCGTGTCGTTCAAGGCGAAGGCCGTGGACAAGCAGGGCAACAGCGTTCAGCAGCGGATCTTCGACGCCTACCGGGCGCGGTGACCGCACCCGGCCCGCACCGTACGTGACCGGTCGCTGAGCGGCCCGTACGGCGGCACGAGAGGGACGGCCCCCGGTCCGGCGACGGACCGGGGGCCGTTCTTCGTACGAACCGTCAGGCCGCCGTTCGTACGAGCTTGCGCCGCGGCGCCGCCCGCTCGGCCGCCAGCTCCGCGAACAGTTCCTCCCACCGGGGGTGCACCGCCTCCGGCGCGTACATCCGCGACTTGGCGAGCGCCGCCTTTCCCATGTCCACGCGCATACCCTCGTCGTCCATCATCTGCCCCATGGCCACCGCGAGCCCGCCGACGTCCCGCGGCGGCACGAGCAGCCCTTCCCGGCCGTCGGTGAGGACGTCCGCGGGGCCGGTGGGGCAGTCGAAGCCGACCACGGGCAGTCCGTGCGTCATCGACTCGATCATCACCATGGGCAGACCCTCGAAGCGCGAACTGAGCACGAACATCGACGCCTTGGCCAGCTCGTCGTCGAGGTGCGGGGTGAAGCCCATGAGGAACACGTGGTTGTAGACCTGGTGCTTCTCGATGAGCTTGCGGAGCTGCGCTTCCTTGTCGCCGTTGCCGAAGATCCGCAACTGCCAGTCGGGGCGCGTGGCCACCGCCCGGGCGAACGCCGGGATGAGGAGGTCGAAGCCCTTCTGGCTCTTCAGCCGGCCGGCGGCGACGGCGATGGGGTTTGCATACGACGACTGCTGCTTGCGGCCGGTGTGGACGGCGTTGGGGATGCACACGACACGGGTGCCGGGGAGCAGCCGCGCGTACTCCTGGCGGTCGCGCTCGGTGAGCACGGCGACCGCGTCGAAGCGGTGGTAGAGGCGGACGATGGCGGCGCTCACGTCCGGCGCGTGGGTGGCGAGGTTCATGTGCTCCTGGCCGACCCGGATGACGTCGGTGCTGGCGTGCTGCGCGGCCAGGATGTTGAGCGCGGGGCGGGTGGTGACGAGTACGCCGCCGCGCAGCCGGGCCATCCAGCGGATCACCCGCGTCTCCACGTCCCGGGTGAAGTGCTCGCGCGCGACCTCGCCGTTGGGTACGTACCGGGAGGCCCGGCCGCGACCGCTGAACCGGGCGGTCCACGCGGACGGCTCGGGGGCGGGCGGTGCGCCGTAGGAGTCGACGACGGCGGTCACGCGCACCCGGCGGTCCAGCGGGAACCAGGGCGACTTGCGGCGGCGTACGACACTGACGATCTCGACGTCGTGCCCGGCCGCGGCCATGGAGCCGGCCTGGTTGAACACCGTGCGGATGGTGCCGCCCTTGCCGTAGGCGTTGAGGAGCAGGTAGCGGATCTTCACGATGTCGTCCGGGAGAGTTCGTCGCGGAGCTGGCACGCGATGGAAAGGTTGTTCCGGACGGTGTAGTAGGGCCTCACCTGGACCGTGTCGGCGTCGCACGACACGGACTGCGCGGGGAACACCACGATGTTCTTCTTCTGCTCGATGTCGTGGATGTTCCGGGCGGCCTGGAGCCGTACGCGCGGGGCGTCCGTGTCGGCGGTGAGGTGGAGGTCCCACTTCGCGGGCAGCGCGAGGCCGGAGGGCGCCAGGTCGGCGACGGGCACGCTGGCCTCGAAGCTCCCGTCGTGGAGCGTCGCGGGGTAGTCGAGGCGGTGGTCGGGAGAGCCGGTCAGCGAGACGGCGAGCTGCCACTGGAGGGCGGGGCCGGGGGCCGGGCCCCCGGCCGGATCCGACGCCGGGTCCTGGGCCGGGAGCTGGGCCGCCGGGGCGCCGTGGAGGCGGCCGGCGATGCGGATGAGGCCGTCACGCGGCCAGACACCGGTGACTTCGGCGTGGAACGTGCCGGCGGGGTCGGCCGGGCCGTCCAGATAGCCCCACGCGGTGCTGATCTCGCGCAGCACCTCGGGCACCTCCGCGGGCTCGGGCAGCACGCGCCCCTGCTGGACCTGCCCGCTGCGGATCTTCTCCGTCCAGTCACCGAGCCCCTTCGGCAGCTCGCGCTCCTCCCGGGCGCCGTAGTCGAGCATCCCCGGCTCGTACTCGATGCCGAGGAAGCCGCAGATGCCGCGGAGCACGCTCTCGGGGTCGGTGGTCAGGTCCTCGTAGCGCACGACGTGGCCGGGCAGTTCGCGGCGGGCACGCTCGGTGGCGCGGGTGTAGTGCACGGCCTGCAGCGCGGCCTCCTCCGGGGTGCGCCCGGCGGGGTCGGCCTCGTACCAGGACTGGGCGATGGAGGCGGGGTGGCGCAGCAGGAAGAGGAAGCGTGCGTCGGGCCAGCAGGCGGCGATGCGCTGGTAGGCGAAGGCGTTGTTCGGCGTCTTCTCGACGAGGATGTCCTTGCCGGAGCGGACCAGCTCCCGGTGGAGCACGCGGTCCCAGAGCAGGTGCTCCAGGTCGGTGCGGTGCAGGTCCAGCTCGTTCATCGCCTCGACGGCCAGTTCGGTGCCGGCGGTGACCTCCAGCCGTCGTACGTGCAGCTCGTGCGGTGCGTGCAGCCGGGAGTGGCCGCCGAGGAGCACGCGCAGCAGGGTGGCGCCGGAGCGTACCGGGGTGATGACGAAGACGGGCTGCCGGATCAGCCTGTCGATCTGCGGGTTCGCGGGCGGGCGGTACTCCGGCCGGCGTCCGGGGCGTGCGGCGGGGGCTACGGCCTTGGTCTTCTTCTTGTGCGGCCTGGGGGCGCGCCGGATCTGGAGGCCGGTCAACCGGCCGAGTGCTCTGTTCAGTTGCCGCAGCATTGTCCACCGGTCCGTGCGAGAGGTGTTTCCGGCCCGGAAAACGAGGCGGCGGGCGAAGGGTTGCGCCCGCGCGGATTCTTCAGACTTCCGTACGGGGTAACGGCGCCGGTGGGACGGGGGGCGGGGAACAGATTCACGCGCGGGGGGTTGACAGCGGCGCGGGCTTGCCGGACTGTGGGAGCGCTCCCATAGCTTCAAGCCTTGCACGCACTACGCACGTTGCACGTACGTCGCGGGACCCGAGCTCAGCGCACAACCCGCGCGCGTCGATCCGAGGGCACTCCCCCACGTGCCGCGCACGCACGCAAAGCCCCGGTGGCGGGAGACGCCTTCCCGCTGCATCCCGCCACCGGTCCCGCTGTCCCGAGAGGAGCGCGAGAGCCGCGATGACAGTGCGAAGAAGCGCCGCCGCCGGACGGGGCACCGGCGCCCGTCCCCGTACGGGCTTCGGCGGGCCGGACGACGCCGGCCGCGCCACGACCACCGCGTACACGGACAACCCGCGTGCCGGCGTCCACGACGCCGGCACGCTCACCTGGGGCACCGCCCCCTGACAGGCGGGCGGACCCTCCCCCGCCCGCCCACCCCGGACCCCCGTGTCCGGGACCGACGCCCCCACCCGGCGCACCACCGGTGTGGGGGCGTCTTGGGTGCCGTCCCACCCGCGGCCTGCCGGGCCGCGGCGGTACGGAACGGGCGCCGACCGGCACCGGCCGCCGCCGAAGGCCGGCCCGCGGCGGTGCACGGTCTGCCGTCGCCCGCACCCCCGCCCTGCCGCGGTGCCCGCGGCTCGAACGCCTTCCGGAACCGCCGTACCCCCCTCGCGCCCGCGCCACCGCCTGCGCGCCGCCGCTTCCCCGCCGCCCGCTTCACCGGGCCCGCCGAGGACTTCCCGCACCAGCACCAGGACGTGCGCGTGGAGAACGCCAAGCAGGACGGCGACCTGCCGGAGTTCTGCGACTTCGGTGAACCCGGCCGGACACCGCAGCCCGGTGGCTTTCCCGGCCCCGCGGAGCCGACCCCCGGGGACAGCCGCGGACGGGACGGCCGCCGGGACGAACGCCGGGGCGGGCCGCCGCCCCGGCGGCCGGTGCCGGTCTCAGTCCAGGTCCGGGACCCTCGCCAGCTTGTCGGGGTTGCGCACGATGTCGATCGCCGTGATCCGCCCCGCGTCCACCGTGAGCGACAGCACGGCGAGCTGCCCGTCCCCGCCCCGGATGGCCAGCCCCGCCACGCCGTTGACGTCGACCGGGCGGAGGTCCAGCGGCCCCTCCTTGCCCGCGTACGTGATGATCATCTGGGCCACCCGGGCCGCTTCACGCTCCGCACGCTGCAGCGTGACGACCTTGCCGCCGCCGTCGCCGCGCAGCACCACGTCCGGATCCAACAGCGCGATCAGCTTCGGCAGATCGCCGTCCTGGCACGCCGCGGTGAACGCGTCCACCACCTTCTGCTGCTCCGCCAGCGTCGCCGGCGTCCGCGGCCGGCCGTCCTCCACCTGCCGCCGCGCCCGCGACGCCAACTGCCGTACGGCGGCCGGCGAGCGCCCGACGACCTCGGCGATCTCGGGGAACGGGATGCTGAAGACGTCGTGCAGCACGAACGCGGTGCGCTCGGCCGGCGACAGCCGCTCCAGCACCACGAGCAGTGCCATGCTCACCGACTCGTCCAGCGTCACCCGGTCGACCGGGTCGTGCGAGCGGTCGGCGACCAGCGGCTCCGGCAGCCACGTGCCCACGTAGTGCTCGCGCCGCGCCCGCGCGCTGCTCAGGGCGTCCAGCGCCAGCCGGCTGACCGTCGTCGTCAGCCAGGCGCCCAAGTTCCGTACGGAACCGGGGTCGTCGAGCCGGCGCAGCCGCAGCCACGCGTCCTGCACGCAGTCCTCGGCCTCCACCAGGGAGCCGGTCATCGTGTACGCCACGCGCAGCAGCCGCGGCCGGTTGGCCTCGAAGGACCGCACGAGCTGCTCTTCCGTGACCCGCGCGGCATCCCGCCCGGCGTCCGATCCGCCCTCCGGCCCGTCGTCCGACCCGGCAGCATCCCGTGCGTCCCGTTTCGTCATTACCCCGTCCCGTTCAGACGAATGGCCGGTCACGTGGTGACACGGGCCGGTTCCGGCGAGTATTAATGTCACACCTCGGGGGGCTACGTCGTCAACAGGCTACGGAAACCCGGGGCCCACCCCCCGGGACGCTTGACGACCCTCCGGGGAAGAGAACATGACGCTTACCGAGAATCGAGAACAAAGCGCTGAGCCGCCCGTTCAGACGGGCGTGTTCGTCCGCATCGGGGGCTTCGCCCACCGTCGGAAATGGCTCGCCCTGATCCTGTGGGTGGCGGTCCTCATCGGAGTACTGGGGATATCCACCGCCGCCGGGGACGCCTATCGCAACGACAACTCCATCCCCGGCACCGAATCGCAGGCCGCCGCGGACATGCTGGAGGAGCACGGTGCGGCGCGTGCCGGGGACACCGTGGAGATCGTGCTGCGCGCCGAGGGCGGGCTGACCGGCGTACGGGACCGGGTCGACCCGATGCTCCGGGAGGTCGCGGAGCTGCCCAAGGTCGGCGACGTCCAGAGCCTTTACGAGAATCCCGCCGCCGTCTCCGAGGACGGCACCATCGGCTTCGCCACGGTGCAACTCGAAGTGCCGGCGGAGGAGATGCCGAAGGAGGACACGGAACGCATCCTCGACGCCGCGCAGAAGATCGACGGCGACGGCCTCCAGGTCGAGCTGGGCGGTGACGCCGCCCGGCTGCTGAGCGAGGGCAGCACCGGGGCCGCGGAGGGCGTGGGCGTCCTGGCCGCGCTGGTGATCCTGGTGCTGATGTTCGGCACGTTCATCGCCGCCGGACTGCCCATCATGATCGCCCTGTTCGCGGTCGGCACGACGGTCGGCCTCGTCGTCATCGCCTCGCACGTCGTCACCATCGCCGACTGGACGGCATCGATCATGGTGCTCGTCGGCCTCGGCGTGGGCATCGACTACGCCCTGCTGATCTTCTCCCGCTACCGCGCGGAGCTGGTACGCGGCGAGGCACCGGAGAGGGCGACCGTCACGGCGATGGACGCCGCGGGCCGCTCGGTGTTCTTCGCCGGCTGCACCGTCATCCTCGCGCTGCTCGGTCTCACCGCCCTCGGCGTGGGGGCGATCCAGGGCATGGCGCTGGCGGTGGCGCTGACCGTACTGATGACGATGCTCGCCTCGCTGACGCTGCTGCCCGCCCTGCTCGGCATCTTCGGCAACCGCTTCGCCCGTCAGTTCGCCAAGCGGACCGAGAAGCGCAAGGCGCAGGGCAAGCCCGAGGAGGGGACGGGCTGGCGGAAGCTCGCCACCGGGGTGCAGAAGCACCCGCTGGCCGCCCTGGTGGCCGCGGCGCTGCTTCTCGGTGCCCTCGCCTTCCCGGCGCTGGGGATGCGGCTCGGCTTCAACGACGCGGGCAACGACGCGAAGGACTCCACCAGCCGGCAGGCGTACGACCTGCTCTCCGACGGCTTCGGCCCCGGGTTCAACGGTCCGCTGCTGATCGTGACCGACGGCGGCGACGCCGGTCCCGAGGAGGCCGCCGCCGCGGCGGCGCGGACCCTGGGCGAGACCGAGGGGGTCGCCGCCACCGCGCCCCCGATGCCCACCCCGGACGGCGAGGCCGCGACGGTCCTCGTCTTCCCCACCTCCTCGCCCCAGGACGAGGAGACCACCGAGCTGGTCGACACGCTGCGCGACGACGTGCTGCCGGGGCTGTCGGCGGACAACGACGCGGAATACCTCGTCGGCGGCGCGACGGCCGCGGCCGAGGACTTCGCGGGCAAGCTCGGCGACCGGATGCCGGTGTTCATGATCATCGTGGTCGGGCTCTCGATCGTCCTGCTGATGGCGGTGTTCCGGTCCGTCCTCATCCCGCTGAAGGCGGCCTGCCTGAACCTGCTCAGCATCGGCGCGGCGCTCGGTGCGATGAAGCTGGTCTTCCAGGACGGCGCGCTCGGCTTCGAGGGCGGACCCATCGAGGCGTATCTGCCGGTGATGCTCTTCGCGATCGTCTTCGGTCTCTCGATGGACTACGAGATCTTCCTGATCTCCCGGATGCACGAGGAATGGGTCAACGACGAGAACCGCGATCCCTCGCGCGCCGTCCGGGAGGGCCTCGCTCACACCGGCGCGGTGATCACGGCGGCGGGCTCGATCATGGTCGTCATCTTCGCGGCCTTCGTGCTCAGTTCGGAACGGATGCTGCAGCAGGCGGGCTTCGGCATGGCGGTGGCGATCTTCGTCGACGCGGTGATCATCCGATGCCTGATCGTGCCGGCGGCGATGGAGCTGATGGGCCGGCGCGCATGGTGGCTGCCGGCACCGCTGGCGAAGATCCTTCCGAAGGTGGAGCTGGAGAAGCACTGAGCAAGCCTGCGGCGCGGGGGAGCCGACAGGTGGCAGGCCCCGCCGGTCGTCGAGCGACGGCCGGCGGGGCCCTTTGCCGTACGGGAGGCGGGGCACGCGGCCGTACGGGAGCCGGCTTGCGCGTCGCCGTACGGAAGCGGCCGTGCACGTCGCCGTACGGAAGTCGCTGTGCACGTCGTCGTACGGGAGGCATCCTGCCCGCGCGCGAACCGCGGGGATCCGCTCGTCCGTCGGGTGAGCGGGCCCCCCGCTCACCCCTGGGGCGGGCGCGGCTCCCACAGCGGCAGCATCGCGTGCCGCACCTCCGCCAGCAGCTCCCGCATCCCGGCCTCCGCGTCCCGCGGCCGGCCGCCCGCCACCGCGTCCGCGACGGCCTCGTGCAGGTCGAGGGCGGCGGGTTCGGGGTGGTGGGGCATGAGGCCGAGCTGGGTGCGGCCCTGGAGCACGACGGCGACGACGTCGGCGAGCGCGCCGAACATCTCGTTGCCGCTGGCCTGGAGCAGCAGGGTGTGGAAGGCGATGTCCGCCTCCAGGAAGCGGTCGAGATCGCCCGCCTCGCCGAGGACGCGGAGGCCGGCGGCGATCTCGGTGGCCCGTTCCCGCTCGGCGGCGGAGGCGCTGCGGGCGGCGGTCGCGGCGGCGAGCGGCTCGACGGCGATGCGGAGTTCGGTCAGCGAGCGGAGCTGGGCGTTGCGGCCGGGGCCGGAGAGGCGCCACCAGATGACGCGGGGGTCGTAGACGTTCCACGAGGCGCGGGGCTGGACGGTGATGCCGACGCGCCGGCGGGAGCGGACCAGGCCCATCGACTCCAGGATCCGCATGGTCTCGCGGGCGACGGTGCGGGAGACGCCGAAGCGCTCGCGGATCCGTTCCAGGGTGAGCACGTGGCCCTCGGGCAGAGCGCCGCCGGTGATCTCCTCGCCGATGGTGTCGAGGACGGAGCTGTGGAGGACGGCGGCGTCAGTGGCCGGGGGCGGCGGGGAGGCCGTGCCCGCCCGCTTCCCATGGTCAACGCCCTGTAGCTCCACCGCTGAAGAGTATCCCGGGCGGAACTCTTCCCCGGTATCGGCCATTGGTGCTACCTTTCCCGGCGATTGGTAACACCATTCTAGGAGGGCTTCTTGTCCCCGCCTTCTTCACACGGGTTGGTCACTCCGGGTACCCACACCGGGGTCGTGATCATGGGCGTCTCCGGCGCCGGCAAGAGCACCGTCAGCCGGCTCCTCTCCGACCGGCTCGGCTGGGCGCTCGCGGAGGCCGACGACTTCCACCCCCGTCAGAACATCGAGAAGATGCGCGCCGGCACCCCCCTCACCGACGCCGACCGCCGGCCCTGGCTACAGGCCATCGCCGCGTGGCTGGCCTCGTGGGCGGACGCCGGCGAGAGCGCGATCGTCACCTGCTCCGCACTCAAGCGGGCCTACCGCGACGTCCTGCGCGACGCCGGCCCCCGCGTCCGCTTCGTCCACCTGAACGGTGACCACGACACCCTGGCCCGCCGACTGGCGGCCAGGTCCGGCCACTTCATGCCGCCGGCGCTGCTCGACTCGCAGTTGGCGGACCTGGAGCCGCTGGCGCCGGACGAGGACGGGGTGGTGGTGGACATCGGGGGGACGCCGGAGGAAGTGGCGGCCGAGGCACTGTGCCGCCTGGGGCAGGCCACGCAGTCGGGGTGAGGCGCGGGGACGTACGGCTCGTACGACCACCGCGTACCCGCGCGGCACCGGGGCCCTGAACGCCGGTCCCGCACCGGCTCCGCGAATCATCCAGACCCCGCTCGGCCCACCCGGCCCTTGCCCCGAACCACCCGGCTCCAGCTCGAACCACCGGCCCCTGCCCCGAACCACCCCGGACCCGCTGCGACCCGCTCCGGCCCGGACTTCCGGCGGCCCGACCGCCCCGGACCCCGTGACGAAACCCGCCGCGGTCCCCGTGCCCGCCCCACGGCCCTGTCCCGGCCGTGACGACCACCGAACGCCCCCGACCCCCATGTCTCCCAGCTCCTGTCCCTGCCCCCGACCGCAACCCCGTCCCCGTACCCGAGAAGCGATGGAGCTTTTCCGATGAAGACGGTGCATCTGGCCCAAGAGGTCGAAGACTGGACCCAGACGATGTCCGCGGGCCCGCTGCTCGCGATAGCCGGCGCGGCCGTCGCCGTGCTCCTGTTCCTGGTGATCTACCTGCGCGTCCACGCCTTCCTCGCGCTGGTCACCATCAGCATCCTCACCGCCTTCGCCGCCGGCATCCCGGCCGCCCAGGTGGTCCCGGTGGCGACAGCCGGCTTCGGCACGACGCTCGGCAGCGTCGCGCTGCTCGTCGGCCTCGGCGCGATGCTGGGCCGGCTGGTGGAGGTCAGCGGCGGCGCGCAGAGCCTCGCGGACGCCATGATCCGGAAGTTCGGCGAGGACCGCGCCCCGTTCGCGCTCGGCGTCGCGTCGCTGATCTTCGGCTTCCCGATCTTCTTCGACGCCGGCCTCGTCGTGATGCTGCCGATCGTCTTCACCATCGCCCGCCGCCTCGGCGGCGGCGTCCTGCGCTACGGGCTGCCGGCCGCGGGCGCGTTCTCCGTCATGCACGTCTTCGTACCCCCGCACCCCGGCCCGGTCGCCGCGACCGAACTGCTGGGCGCGGACGTGGGACTCGTCGTGCTGATCGGCGTGGTCATGGCCGTCCCGATCTGGTACGTCACCAGCTACCTCTACGGCCTGTGGATCGGCGAGAAGATCGTCCTCCAGGTGCCGGACATCCTCACCGGCGGCCCGCAGGAGGAGAAGCAGGAGGCCCCGCCGGCCGCGTCCACCGTCATCGCGCTGCTCCTGCTCCCGCTGGTGCTGATCTTCACCAACACCGGCCTGGACACCGCCCGCGCGGCGGGCTGGGTGGAGGACACGGGGTCCTGGTACAACGTCGCGCGCGCCCTCGGCTCGACGCCGGTGGCCTTGCTGCTGACGGCCTTCGTCGCGTCGTACGTCCTGGGCACGCGCCGCGGGAGGGGCCTGGAGACGATCGAGAAGCTCGTCGACTCCGCGCTCGGCCCGGTCTGCGCGATCATCCTCATCACCGGCGCCGGCGGCATGTTCGGCGGCGTGCTGCGCGCCAGCGGCATCGGCGACGCCCTCGCCGACGCGATGAGCGACCTGGGCCTGCCCGTCATCGTGGTCGCGTACGTCGTCGCCACGGCCCTGCGCATCGCCCAGGGCTCCGCCACGGTCGCCCTGACGACGGCCGCGGGGCTGATCCAGCCGGTCGTCCTGGACGCGGACTACAACGCGGTGCAGCTCGCGGCGATCGTCCTCGCCACGGCGGCGGGATCGGTCACGGCCAGCCATGTGAACGACTCGGGGTTCTGGCTGGTGGGGCGGTTCTTCAACATGGACGTGAAGACGACGCTGAAGACGTGGACGGTGATGGAGACGACGATCGGCCTCTCGGCCTTCGGTCTCGCGTCACTCCTCTTCGTCATAGCCTGACTCCGGCTCCCGCCCTCCGAACCTGTTCCGACCCCTCCCACGGCCCGCCGGGTGCGCGGGGGGCACCAGAAGGAATCGTTTTGGCGATCTCCCCTGCCATCCCATATCCTGCTGGAGCCCCCGAGCGCGGCTCAGTCAGCGCACCCGCGGGCCGTCGGCCCTCATCGTCTAGTGGCCCAGGACGCCGCCCTTTCAAGGCGGTAGCACGGGTTCGAATCCCGTTGGGGGCACCTTTATTCAGGGCTCTGACCTGCGGCAACGCAGGGGCAGGGCCCTTTCGGCGTGCGGGGTGAGGGGCCGGGTGTGACGACATGGCCGGGCGGCGGGCGTGACGACGTGGCCGGGCGCGGGCGTGACCGTGAACCGCCGGAGCGGGACCGCCGGGAGAGGGGGCGCCGGTGGTGTGCCGGGCGGCCATCAGGGCAGAGGTCCGTACGGCCGTACTAATGTGACGCATGCCGAGAGGAGCGCAGTGTGACACCGGACGGCTTCCGTTTCGAGGAGATAGACGTCAGCAGGCCGCACCCCGCGCGCATCTACGACTATCTGCTGGGCGGCAAGGACAACTACGAGGTCGACCGCAAGGCCGGCGAGGAACTCGTCGCCGCCGCCCCCGAAGCACGGATCGGCCTGCGCGCCAACCGCGCCTTCCTCCAGCGCGCCGTCCGCCACGTCGTCGGCAACGGCATCCGCCAGATCCTCGACCTCGGCACGGGCCTGCCCACCGCACCGAACGTGCACCAGACGGCTCACGAGACCGCGCCGGACACGCGCGTCGTCTACGTCGACAACGACCCCATCGTCCGCGCCCACGCCGACGCACTGCTCAGCAGCTCCGGCGAGACCAGCATCGTGCTCGCCGACGTCCGGGACGTAGCGGCCATCCTGGACCACCCCGAGGTCCGCCGGGTCATCGACTTCGACGAGCCGGTCGCGGTGTTCCTGGTGGCCGTACTCCACTTCCTCACCGACGCGGACCGGCCCCGGCAGATCGTGGCCACCCTGCGCGACGCGATGCCGCCCGGCAGCTACCTGGTGCTCTCGCACGCCACCGGCGACTTCGCCGACCGCAAGGACGCACAGGCCGTCTACAACAAGGCCACCGCGGGCCTGAACCTGCGCCCGTACGCGGAGATCGAGCCCTTCTTCGCCGGCCTCAGCCTGATCGAACCCGGTCTGGTACAGGTCCCGTTCTGGCGCCCGGACATGCAGCCGCCGGCGAGCCACCGCGAGATCGGCATCTACGCGGGCGTGGGCCGCAAGGACTGACGGCAGGGCCGCCGGGTGTGTCGGACCCTTGTCCTACCTTGGCGGAATGCACACACACGCACCCCGTATCGACCGCCCGGCAGACCTGGACGTCGTCCGCGAGTCATATGACCGAGTGGCCGACGACTACGCCCACTTGATGCAGACGACGGGGATGGGCGACATCCGCCGCCACCCCTGGCTGAAGGCGGCTGTCGACGCCTTCGCCGACACGGTGACCGCCTCCGGGCGCGGTGCGGGGACGGGGGCCGGGTCGGGGGCTGCGGTTGGGTCCGGATCCGGTGCGGGTCTCGGGCCCGTGCTCGACGTCGGCTGCGGCCCGGGCCAGGTGACCGCGTACCTCGCCGAACGCGGCCTGGACGTCTCCGGCGTGGACCTCTCACCCGGCATGATCGAGAACGCCCGCCGCCTGCACCCCCAGTGCCGCTTCAGCGTCGCGTCGGCGACCGACCTGGAACTCGACGCCGAGTCGCTGGGGGGCGTGCTCGGGTGGTGGTCGCTGTTCAACCTTCCGCGCGAGGTACTGCCCCAGGTACTGGCGTCGTTCGCGCGCGCACTGAAGCCGGGCGGCCACCTCCTCACCGCGACGCATGCGGGAGAGGGAGACCTGGTGCGGACGGAGGCGTACGGACGGGAGGGGGTGCGCTGGACGACGCACAGGTGGCGGCCGGAGGAGTTCGCGGGCGTGATCGAGGGGGCGGGCCTGCGGGTGGTCGCGGACCTGCGCCTGGCCGGCGACGACCAGGCGGGGCCGGGGGTGGTGGTGATGGCGAAGAAGCCGGTGAGGTGAGGGGGAGCGGGCCGATAGGGGGGTGCGGCCCGGGGGAGGGGCCCGCGAGGCCGGTGTACGGGGGTACGTGCCGGGGTGGCCGTTGGTGCGTGGGGTGGGCCGGTGTGCAGCGGGGCCCGCGTCGTGGGCGCCGTTGTTCGCCTCGAACCGCACGTCCCCTCACGCCCGCCCAAGGGTATGCGCCTGCTCTGACAGTAAGTCCCGGTCATCAGCACCGCCGGCTGCCCCGT